>CASCGD010000008.1 GCA_949132985.1 uncultured Lachnospiraceae bacterium | reverse complement strand
AAGTGACCTTATAGTCGGTGCCCTTTGTGAGCTTCGTGCCGTTCAGCGTGACGGTGACGTCGGGTGTCTTGGCCTTTCCGTCGTAGGTGAAGGTGGAGGCGGACAAGGTGATGACAGCCTTTGAGAGATCCAGGGCATCTTTTTTGATGGTAAAGGTCGCGGAGGCCGTGCCGGTGTATTTTCCGGTACCGGTGACGGTAACCTTAGCGGTACCGATATTGGTGTTGTTGGAATAAGTGACCTTATAGTCGGTGCCCTTTGTGAGCTTCGTGCCGTTCAGCGTGACGGTAACGTCGGGTGTCTTGGCCTTTCCGTCGTAGGTGAAGGTGGAGGCGGATAAGGTGATGACAGCCTTTGAGAGATTCTCCGTTTTCTGGGTGACCGTAATCGGGATCTCAACGGTATTCCCGCTGACCGTACCGACCAGAGTGGTCGTCCCCGGCGCCACAGCGACAATGTTTGTGCCGGAAATAGCGGCGACAGAGGGATCTCTGATCTCCCAGACGGGCGTCTGCGCAGTTGAGGTCGGCATCATGATATTGGGCCAGCAGTCCTCAACGCGCAGTTCCAGCGTAACGGTGGGAAGCGCTGCAGATTCTCCCGTATTCAGCTGATAGCTCTTTATGCTGGGCGTATAGGCCCGCTCAAGAATCCAGTCGCTGCGGATGGAAACGTCCACCGTAGTCGGGGAATCGTTTGCGGGCGTCTCGGGTGCGCCTGAGAAGAAACCAAACTCCTGTACCCAGTAGTGGCGGTTGTTATAGTAGAAATGCCCAATACCGACGGCTCCGTAGCTGCCGAGCATATTTCTCCGGTGTCCCTGGCCGCTGTAGGGTTCGTCTGCTTCCAGCCATGTTGTAAACGCTGAGGCCGCGGTTCTCTGGCCGATGGCAATGTTTTCAGCGGACGAACCGGTTGTCCCTTCCTTGAGCGACCAACAGCTTTCACCGTTCGGCCGGGTATGTTCGAAGGAAGCAACGATCTCCGCCGCACGCTGCATTGCGATTTTCTCCAGGTTGTAATCGTATACCAGAGGTGTGAGGTCGGGTAACTGTGTCTTTGTTGTGTTGTCCGGATTCCAGTACCAGGTGTCGCTGCCGGTGCGGAAATCGTTGATCATGGCGAGCATGCTGCGCGCCTCGGTCTGACCGTAGCTCCCGGAGTACTGGTAAGTCTCGATGTCTGCTGCATTTGCGGTGATATTTAAATCGCCCACGATGCAGGTGGAAATGAGCATGGCGAAGATCAAAAGCTTCGCCAGCCATTTCTTTTTTGTCTGCTGCTTCATTTGCTTGTGCTCCTTTCTTTTTGATGCATAAAATACGTGGCTCTATCCGGTTATCCTGCAGAGTTCAGCCTGCGGATTCGCTGTTACGGAATTCGGCCCCTCCGCTGAATTCTACCGTGACGTCAAATGCATGCGTCTGCTCCATATAAAAGTTCGTGAGCGACTGATTCATATAGGGTAAAATCCACAGGAACCCGATGCCAAATGAGAGAGCACCTAAGAGCACCCAGCCCAAAAATCCAAGTTCCATCATGCAGAGCCGCCATTTTGCGCCGCGCATCAGCGACATGCTTGAGCGGAAGGCCGCCATTGCTTCCATCTGCGGGTCATCCACATAAAGCCAGAAAATGAAATAGAAGGGCAGGGTGATCAGAAACGCCACAATCTGTCCGACAGATGATGTCAGCTGAATAAAAGCCCATGCCTGCAGCCCTGAAAGTTCTTCCGGGGGATTCAGCGCAAGGATAAATGCCGGGATACGGGGAATCCATGAGATAAGCGTAAATACAAAGCCTCCAATGAAAAGCCGGTCGGGCCGGTTTTGAAACACCCAGAACATATCGGAGGCCCTGACGGATTGACCCCGGGCAATCATCAGATGAATGCGCTTTACACCGCTCTCCAGGGTCAGGCCGATGAGCGTGATAATAAAATAGGCGAGATAATAGAGTACCGCCTGCATTGCAAATTTATCTCTGTCACTGCACAGATAGTCGAAGGGCAGTAATATGACAGAGGGAATGAGCGTTGCCAGGATTATGGCAGTCATCGGCACATGATAGCGGCCGAGCAGCATCTGCCTTGCCATACCCTTTAGCATCCCGTTGGAACGATCCATAAATAATATCTCCTTCAAAAATAGAATAGAGAAATTTTACCATACTCGGAACGAAAATGCAAATTTCCCGCTGCTTAGCGGCGCTGCAGTTCGATAGGACGTTACTTTTCACGCCTCAGGAACGCGCGGGCTGCGCGTTCCGTGAGAATATGATTCAGGAGTGAGGGGCGGTTTTTGAACCTGACAGTCTCCTTTGAACGCTGTACTAGAAAAAACCGGGCAGGGACTTATAGCCTCTGCCCGGTTTTTAGCAGCACTGCAGCTTGTGGCTTTATGGCCGCTTTCGTTTCTTTATTTTTTTACGTTGATGACAACCTTCTTCGTTGCCGTCTTGTAATTCTTGTCGGTTGCCTTGATGGTGATGATTGCCTTGCCGCTGAACTTCTTCGCGATGGTCACCTTGCCGTTTTTGGTCACCTTGACCTTCTTGTTGTTGGAGGAGTAGGTGAGCTTCCCGGCTTTTGCCTTCGGCTTTAAGGTGATGGTTTGAGCCTTCTTTGCAGAATATTTCAGCGTATATGTGCTCTTCTTAAGGGTAATTTTGTTTGTCGCTTTTTTGATTGTGAAGGTCGCAGATGCGGTCCCGGTGTAATTGCCGGCTCCGGTAATCGTGACGGTTGCGGTTCCGGCGTTTGTGTTGCCGGAGAAAGCGGTCGTGTAATCGGTTCCCTCTGTCAGTGTTTTTCCGTTATAGGAAACGATGACAGCCGGAGTTTTTGCCTTCCCGTTGTACGTGTAGCTCTTCGGGGAGAGGGTGATTGAAGCTGATTTGAGATCCTCTTTTTTCTGATCAAGTGCTGTTACCGTAATCGGAATCTCGATCGACTGGCCGTTTACACTTGTGGTGAGGCTGGTTGCACCCGGTGAGACAGCGAGGATGTTCGTGCCGGAAATCGTGGCGATGGCAGTATCCTTAATCTGCCATGCGGGAGTATCCTTCGTTGTCGCCTGTGCGGACGGAGCCGCCGTCCAGGTATCCTTTGTGCGCAGCTCAAAGGAAAGGGTCGGAAGCACCGCTGTGTTCCCGACGGTAATCTGGTAGCGGTCCACGCTGGGCGTGCAGGTTTGCGCTGTGATATTAGCGGTGCTGACGGGAACTACCACAGCAGTTTCTGCGTCGTTGGCAGGAGTAGCCGCCGCCGTCACAACGCGGTCGCCGAATACCTGTACCCAGTAATGCCAGCCCTTGTAGGTGACATGACCGATTCCGACGGCGTGGAATTTGTCGGAAAGCATATTTCTGCGATGCCCCTGGCCGGCATATTTCTCATTTGTCTCCTGTAGCTGCGCAAAAGCCTTTGCCGCAGTCAGGTTATTGCCGATGGCAATGTTCTCGCTGGATGCCTGATATTCGTTTTTGTGGGCTTCCAGGACGTTTTCGCCGTTCGGGCTGGTGTGCGAAAAAGCGACCACCAATTCCATTGCGCGCTGCATGGCGATTTTTTCCAGGTTGTAGTCGTAGTCGAGCCGCTGGCCGTTTACCTGTACCTTTTCGTTGTCGGCTTCATCCCACTGCCATGCATCCTTTCCGGTGCGGAAGTCATTGATCATGGCAAGCATGGTGCGTGCCTCGGTTTGTCCATAGGTTCCTGTGATCTGAAAATCCTGGGTGTCTGCCGCGCTTGCGGTGATATTAAAATTGGCAGTGCTGCAGACGGAAACGAGCATGGCGAGGATCAAAAGCTTTGCCAGCCATTTCTTTGTTGTTGATAGTTTCATTTGTTTTTACTCCTTTCTTTGTGTTGTATAAATTTATGTAGCATCCTTTTTTGACAAAGACCGTCTGAAAGACTATAATCTCTATCATGAAAAAGAATCAAACAACGCTGGAAGAACAACTGTATAAAGTGGGTCTGTGTCTGCCCTTTGCGGTGGTTCCCGCATTGCTCCTGTACCGCTATCTGTGCGCGCATGTGCCGTTTTTTGGTATACCGTGCCTGCTGCGCGCGCTTACAGGGTATTATTGTCCCGGCTGCGGCGGCACGCGGGCGGTCTATGCGCTTTTGCATCTGCAGTTATTCCGGTCCTTTTGCTATCACCCGCTGGTCATTTACGGGGCTGCGGTCTATCTCTGGTTTATGGTCAGCCACACGATCGAAGTGCTCAGCAGGCACCGGATTTTGGTGGGCATGCGTTATCATCCCGCGTGGCTGTGGGCGGCGCTTGTCATTTTGGCCGTCAACGTGGCAGTAAAGGACGGGGCGCTTTTGCTGTTCGGTGTGGATCTGCTTCGGAAGATTCCGTGAACCGGTTGATTTATATTTGCCGGCGCTGCGTTATGCCAGCGGATTTTCGGGCACATACTGTCCCCGGGAAACAGCGGTGCTTCCGTTCCGGTTACATACTGTCCCCGGAAAACAGCGGTGCTTCCGTTCCGGCTACATACTGTCCCCGGAAAACAACGGTGTCCAGACTACATGCTTCCCTCGGGAAACAGCGGCGTTCCGGTCATGGTTTCCATGAGTGCGGAATATTCCTTTATGAAATTTTCCAGGCTTCCGTATTGATGTACGACCGATACAAACATGGAAACAGTCACAAGGATACTGACAATGATTGCTACCACGGAAATAATGACCGCGAGTCTGCCCTGTGAGGAGAGCTTTTTTTGCTGTCCGCGGGAGAGCAGCGCCAGTATTATGGCGAGCGCGCCGCATGTCAGTGAGGCGTATACGCAGCAGGAAGCTGCCACCGCAATCGCGGATAGTATGACCGCAACGGTTATCATCGCATCCCGGGGCTGTATCTGCGGCTGGCCGGAACTGTTAAAATTATAATCATCCGAATGGAAATCCATCGGGGAACCCTCCTTGAAAATTGATCGGCAACTGTTCGAAGCCGGGCCCGAAAACCGCATGGGCATCCGCATCTCGGAACAATCATGAAAATTTTAGCACATCCGTTCCGAAAATGCAAATCATGGGAATCGCTTCGGCTTTTTTATTTTTGCCGCGTAGACATATATACGGCGGTTGTGCTATAGTTACTATGAGCAAATCACATATCCTGCTGCAAGCGGGGGGATATGTGACCCTCGCGGCATTCGTCAAATATCCATGTAAACATGGCTGTTGTCCTCATTGCCAGCGGGAATAAAGAAAAATGATTAGAAAGCAGGTGATCGTATGACTGAAAAAGAAATGATTCAGAAAAACATTGAAGAGTTTTCCAGACTGCAGACCTATATGCTTGCGTCAGAAAAGGGCTCTGACGCGTATATGCTGATGAAAGACCGGTACACGGAATTAAAGGTTATTTTGAATACATTCGGCATTAACCTTACGGACATTGATAAAATAAAAGAATAAGTAAACGGCTGAAAACGCAAAGAAAAGAGCCGGAAGGAATGGTTTTATGAATATTATTACAGAAATTGCCGCCGAGCTTGGCGTGCGGATAAATCAGGTGGAGGCAGCGGTAAAGCTGATCGATGAGGGAAACACGATTCCTTTCATCGCCAGGTACCGAAAGGAAGCGACTGGGGCGTTAAGCGACGAACAGCTTAGAAATCTCTCGGAGCGTCTGGCGTATCTGCGCAATCTGGAAGAAAAAAAGGAGCAGGTGCTCTCCACCATTGAGGAGCAGGGGAAGCTGACCGAGGAGCTGAAGGAACAGATTCTGGCGGCACAGACGTTGGTTGTGGTGGAGGATTTGTACCGTCCGTACCGTCCGAAGCGGCGCACGCGGGCGACGGTGGCGAAGGAAAAGGGACTGGAGCCCCTTGCCAATATTCTGTTGCTGCAGATGACAAAAAAGCCGATGCTTGAGGAGGCAAGGGCCTTTATCAATGAAGAAAAAGAAGTGGCAAGTGCACAGGATGCACTCATGGGCGCTATGGATATCGTTGCGGAGTCCATCTCCGACGAGGCGGACTACCGTATCCGTATTCGGGAAATGACTGAGAAAAAGGGATCGGTGCGCTCCGAGGCGAAAAATCCCGGGGAAAAATCTGTCTTTGAGATGTACTATGATTTTTCGGAGCCGATAAGCAAGCTGGCGGGACACCGGGTGCTGGCACTCAACCGCGGCGAAGCGCAGAAGGTGCTGTCCGTGAAGGTGGAGGCGCCGCAGGAGGATGTCCTGCGTTATCTGGAAAAGCAGGTTATCACCAGGGACAACCAAAACACCGCCCCGGTGCTTAAGGATGTGATCGCGGACAGCTACGAGCGTCTGATTGCTCCCGCCATCGAGCGCGAGGTGCGTGGGGAGCTGACGGAGAAGGCGCAGGACGGCGCCATCGGCGTGTTTGGCAAAAATTTAGGGCAGCTTCTCATGCAGCCTCCCATTGCGGGGAAGGTGGTGCTGGGCTGGGACCCGGCGTTCCGTACCGGATGCAAGCTCGCCATTGTGGATGCCACCGGAAAGGTGCTGGACACGAAGGTCATCTATCCCACCGCACCCCAGAACAAGGTGGAGGAGTCGAAAAAGATTTTAAAGCAGCTTATCGACAAATACGATGTTTCCCTGATATCCGTCGGAAACGGAACGGCGTCCAGGGAATCGGAGACAATCATCGTGGAGCTTTTAAAAGAGCTGAAAAAGCCGGTGCAGTATGTGATCGTGAACGAGGCGGGGGCGTCTGTCTATTCTGCCAGCAAGCTTGCGACAGAGGAGTTTCCGAACTTTGACGTGGGGCAGCGCAGTGCGGCTTCCATCGCAAGGCGTCTGCAGGATCCGCTGGCGGAGCTTGTAAAGATCGACCCGAAGGCGATTGGCGTGGGCCAGTATCAGCACGACATGAACCAGAAAAAGCTGGGGGAGGCGCTGGGCGGCGTGGTGGAGGACTGTGTGAACCGCGTGGGTGTGGACTTAAATACCGCCAGTGCATCCCTTCTGGAATACATATCCGGCATCAGTAAGACGGTGGCAAAAAACATCGTCGCCTATCGGGAGGCAAATGGACGTTTTATGAGCCGGAACGAGCTTTTGAAGGTGCCGAAGCTGGGTCCGAAGGCTTACGAGCAGTGCGCGGGATTTCTTCGGATTTCCGGCGGGAAAAATCCTCTGGACGCCACCAGCGTGCATCCCGAGAGCTACGGGGCCACCGCGCAGCTTCTGGAGCGGCTGGGCTATGAACAGGGCGCGTGGAAGCCGGGCGAGCTGAAGGGAATCACGAAAAAGGTCAAAAACAAAAAGTCGCTTGCCGGGGAGCTTGGCATCGGTGAGCTGACGCTTCAGGATATTTTGTCCGAACTGGAAAAGCCGGGCAGGGATCCCAGGGAGGACATGCCGCGCCCGATTTTGCGCAGCGATGTTCTGGAAATGAAGGACCTGACCCCCGGTATGGTGTTAAAGGGTACCGTGAGAAATGTCATCGATTTCGGTGCGTTTGTGGATATTGGTGTCCACCAGGATGGCCTGGTTCATATTTCGCAGATCTGCGATCGGTTTATCAGACATCCTCTGGAGGCGCTTTCTGTCGGGGACGTAGTGGAGGTTAAGGTGCTTTCCGTGGATCTTGAGAAGAAGCGTATTGCATTGACGATGAAGGGTATTTAAGCTATAATTTTATAGATGTTGAAGGAGCCGTTTGCATATGAAAAGGATTGAGCTTGATGTTAAAATGACATTTGAAGATATGTACCGATTTAATCTTTACCATGTTTACCACAATTCCCAGGGCATTCTTTCAGTGGTGCTGGCGGTGATGATCGCGCTGATCTCAGTGCTGACCTGGGGGGATAAGGATGTGGTTTACAATGTGCTGTATCTGCTGGCGGCTCTGCTTCTGCTCTTGTATGTGCCGGTCAGTCTGCGGTCGAAGGTGAAAAAGCAGATGGCAAACACGGAGGTCTATCAGAACGCTATCCATTATGTATTTGACGAGACCGGTATCACCACCAGCTTTGGGGAGCAAAGCGTGACGATGCCCTGGGGGCAGCTCTATAAGATCGTGAGTACGAAGCGCATGGTTTTGCTTTACGGCGGGCGCATCCGTGCAAACGTGGTGCCGCGGGCGCAGCTGGGTGATTCCTACGATGATCTCTATGAGCTGGCGAAGGAGCACATGGACAGTTATCGCTTTAAGATGAAAAAATGATGTGATGGCGGAGACAGGAGTGGCTTATGGTTTATGAGACAAATTCGGCGCAGGAGACGTTTGACCTTGCAAGAGGACTCGGCGAGCAGGCGTGCCCCGGCGCGGTCTTTACATTGAGCGGCGATCTGGGTGTGGGCAAGACGGTATTTGCCCAGGGGCTTGCAAAAGGGCTTGGCATTCAGGAGCCGGTCAGCAGCCCGACGTTCACGATTGTCCAGGTTTACGATGAGGGGAGACTTCCGTTTTACCATTTTGACGTGTACCGGATCGGTGATATCGAGGAGATGGACGAGATCGGGTATGAGGACTGTTTTTATGGGGACGGTGTCTGTCTTATCGAGTGGGCAGAGCGGATTGCACAGCTGCTTCCAGAGCAGCGCACGGAGCTTCTCATTGAGAAGGAGCCAAAGAAGGGCTTTGATTACCGGAGGATTACACTGCGCAAAGGGAAGCCGGATGAGAGGCGTTTCTAAGAATATGTTCCGGCGGCGCGCTCCTTTTCGAAAACAGGGGTTGTCGGTCACGGAGAGGGCAGTGAGAAAAGGTAACAGTTTTGACAGGACTGCTGACCTGAACTATTGTGAAAAAGAACGGATGGTAGACCATGAAAATATTAGCGCTTGACAGCTCAGGGCTTGTGGCAGGCGTCGCCCTTGTGGAGGACGACAATCTGATCGGTGAGTACACCGTAAACTATAAAAAGACCCATTCACAGACGCTGCTTCCGATGCTGGATGCGGTTGCATCCATGGTTGAGTTGGATTTAAAGACCGTGAACGCCATTGCCGTCGCAAAGGGCCCCGGCTCCTTTACAGGGCTTCGCATCGGCTCCGCCACCGCAAAGGGACTGGGGCTGGCGCTGGATGTGCCCCTGATAGAGATTCCTACCGTGGATGCCCTCGCTTACAACCTCTGGGGTGCGAAAAACCTCGTCTGTCCGCTGATGGATGCTAGGAGAGGCCAGACTTATACCGGCATCTACGGCTTTGACGGCGGCAAGATGCAGACGCTGGAGCCTCAGTGTGCCGTGGATATTTCGGAGATTACGGAAAAGCTGAACGCCCTCGGGCGCGGCGTTACGTTTCTGGGGGACGGCGTGCACGTGTTTCGAGAGTATCTGGAGGCGCATCTGAGGGTGCCGTTTTTGTTCGCGCCTGCGCATATGAACAAGCAGCGCGCGGGAGCGGTGGCAGCGCTGGCGTGCGAGTATATGAAAAAGGGTATGACCGTGAGCGCTGAGGCGCACCGGCCGGATTACCTCCGGCTCTCCCAGGCGGAGCGGGAGCAGCAGGAGCGGGCGAAGCGGCTGCCGGGGGATGTCGGCATGTGAAGCAGCTGACTGCATGTCCGGGGCGGGGCACGGACCGGGTGTGAATGGAGGGATGAATGTCGGGGCAAATGCGAAGCAGCTGACGCATGTCCGGGCGTGGGCGCGTTGCCGGAGCGCATGTATGGAAATACGTGTAAAAATTTGTGAACAGAGCGATACAGGAGGCGGGCGTATGGCTAAGGCGCAGGGGATGGCAGAACACGAACCAGTCGGGCGGGCGGCGGCAGATGGATGTACGGCGTCAATCGGGCAGATGACGATTCGCCCTATGACGGAGGAGGATATCCGGGAGGTCGCAGCGCTGGAGGCGGAGACCTTCTCCATGCCCTGGTCAAAAAAAAGCCTGATGGAAACGCTCTGTCAGGAGGAAATGCTCTTTCTTGTGGCACGGGAGAAAGCCCTGCTCGGTTATGCGGGGGTGTGTATGAGCCTTGATGAGGGTGAGATCACCAATGTGGCAGTCAGAGAAAACGCCCGCAGACGCGGTGTGGCGAGGCGGCTTTTGGAGGAGCTGACGGCGCGGATGGCAGAAGCAAATATTTGCCGGCTGGTGCTCGAGGTGCGGGTTTCTAACACGGCGGCGATGAAACTCTACGAGAGCTGCGGGTTTGCGATTGCGGGTACGAGAAAGCGTTTTTATGAGCGGCCCGTGGAGGATGCCTGGGTGATGAACAAAAGCATCTGAAAACCGGGAGGCGTTTGACGGGGGCTGCCTGACAAACAGCTTCCCCAGCGGACTGGAAGGCAAGCCAGTAGTTCCCTATGGTGAAGCGTGGGATTCATCCTTACAATAGAAGAGGCAGAAAATACTTTTCGGGAGGATGAAAGATGAAGAAAAACGATCAGATACTGTGCAATTGCTGTGGGAAAGAGTTAAGCCGTCAGGGCAGCCGTTACGAGGACCATCTGCACATTGTGAAAAGCTGGGGTTATTTGTCCGCACAGGACGGAATTGTTGAGGAGATGGATATCTGTCCGGACTGTCTTGAAAAATGGAAGCGAACCTTTGTGATCGCGTCTGAAAAGCATTCGCAGACAGAGCTTTTGTAGTGACAGTGAAGCCGAAGGCAGAACGGTTTCTTTATAGTAAGATTTGGTAATTAAAATTCAGGAAGGGAAATCAATGTTAGATGTATGCTTGCTTGGAACCGGCGGAATGATGCCGCTGCCCTATCGGTGGCTGACCGCGCTTTTGACCAGATACAACGGCAGCAGTCTTTTGATCGACTGCGGGGAGGGCACACAGGTTGCGATGAAAAAGGCAGGGCAGAGTGCAAAGCCTGTCGATATCATGTGCTTTACGCACTATCATGCGGATCATATCAGCGGCCTGCCGGGGATGCTGCTCACAATGGGAAATGCCGAGCGCACGGAGCCGCTCACGATGATCGGGCCAAAGGGGCTTGCGCGTGTGGTGAATGCCCTGCGCACGATTGCGCCGGAGCTGCCATTTGAGATCCGTTATCTGGAGATCGAGGGCAGCGCACGGCATTTTTCTATCAACGGTTACGAGATCGAAGCATTCCGTGTGAATCACAATGTGCCCTGCTACGGCTACACGGTGGAGATCAGACGCGCGGGACGTTTCCGGCTGGAGGAGGCGCAAAAGCTTCCGATTCCGCGCAACTACTGGGGACGCTTGCAGCGCGGGGAGACGGTGGAGTATGAGGGAAAAATATACACGCCGGATCTGGTGATGGGGGCTCCCCGCAAGGGCATCAAGATTACCTACTGCACGGATACCCGACCCACAAGGTCGCTTACGGATGCGGCGGGGAATGCGGATCTTCTGATCTGCGAGGGCATGTATGCGGAGCCGGAAAAGCTTGCGAAGGCAAGGCAGTATAAGCATATGACGTTTTATGAAGCGGCGCAGGTAGCGCGGGATGCACACGTACGCCGGCTGTGGCTGACCCATTTCAGCCCGTCCCTGCTGCACGCCGAGGATTACATGGATAAAGTTCGTGAAATCTTTCCAGCCGCATCGCTGGGAAAAGACGGGCGAATGCTCACACTTGATTTTGAGGAGGTTGATGAGGTATGAAGAAAAAAAGCGGTGGAGCCGGAGTTGTAGCAGTGATTCTGATCGCGGTAGTGATTGTGGCCGCATTTGTTTTGGTTTTGCGTTTCAGGCCGCGTTCCGCGGAGGATACCACGGAAGTGTCCGAGATGGATACGCTGCTCAATATCGATATTGCAGAGAATTATCCGTCTACACCCCGCGAGGTGATGAAGCTGTACAATCGTTATATTGTCTGCCTCTACGGCGCGGGCGACGGGAAGATGAACGACGCGCAGATGCAGGCGCTCGGGGGAAAGCTGCGGGAGCTGTACGACGAAGAGCTGCTGGGTGAAAATCCGCAGGAAATCAATCTGCAAAGCCTCGAAGAGGAGATTGGCAGCTACCGGGAGGACGGAAAGGTTATTATACAGGCAAATGTATGCGGCTCCAATGATGTGGACTATGTGGACATAGATGAAGAATCCGGTGCGCTTGTGGAGGTTTCCTATTTTATGAGGGGGGCTTCCGATCCCAAGTTCACCCGTACCTATCAGCAGTTTCTGCTGCGCAAGGATGCGGAGGGCGACTGGAAAATTTTGGGATTTAAGCAGATCGACAAGCCAGCCTCAGAGGGAGATTGATCCATGGTGGCAAAGACAAGTGACGTAAAAATACTGGCGATCGAGAGTTCCTGCGATGAGACGGCTGCTGCGGTGGTTGTGGACGGGAGAGATGTGCGCTCCAACGTAATCTTTTCACAGATTGCACTGCATACGGTTTACGGCGGCGTTGTGCCGGAGATCGCTTCCAGAAAGCACATCGAAAAGATCAATCAGGTCATCACGCAGGCCCTTGAGGGTGCGCACATGACTCTCGGAGACATCGACGCAGTTGCCGTGACCTACGGGCCGGGGCTTGTGGGTGCGCTGCTTGTGGGGGTGGCGGAGGCAAAGGCGATCGCGTATGCCGCGAAGCTTCCGCTGATCGGTGTCCATCACATTGAGGGGCACATCAGCGCAAATTATATTGAAAACAAGGAGCTGGAGCCGCCGTTTTTGTGTCTGGTTGTATCCGGCGGGCATACGCATCTCGTGAAGGTTCAGGACTACGGGCGCTATGAGATTCTCGGACGGACGAGGGATGATGCGGCGGGAGAAGCCTTTGATAAAGTGGCGCGTGCCATCGGGCTTGGCTATCCCGGCGGGCCGAAGATCGAGAAGGTATCCGGGGAGGGGAACGCGCTTGCGATTCCGTTTCCGAAGCCGAAGGTTGCGGACGGTTCCTACGACTTTTCCTTCAGCGGCCTCAAATCTGCGGTGCTCAACTATCTGAACGGCGCGCGGATGAAGGGGGAGGAGATTGTTCAGGCGGATGTGGCGGCCTCCTTCCAGCATTCGGTCATAGAGGTGCTGGTGCAGAATGCGATGCGCGCGGTAGATGAGTTTGGCGTGGACCGGTTTGCCATCGCGGGGGGTGTTGCTTCCAATCAGACGTTGCGGAGTGCGATGGAGGAGGCGTGTAACAAAAAGGGCGTTGCATTTTACCATCCCTCGCCGGTTTTGTGTACGGATAACGCGGCGATGATCGGTGCGGCGGCCTACTATGAATATCTTGCAGGCAGGCGTGACGGGCTGGATTTAAATGCTGTTCCAAATTTGAAGCTGGGAGAGCGTTAGGGGAGGTCAGGAAAAATGGCAGAAAAGCAGTATATCGGAAAAGCGGAGTTTGGTGCGGTCGTGCTGGCGGCAGGCTCCGGCTCGCGCATGAACGAAAAAATTGCAAAGCAGTATCTTCCGCTGGGCGGTAAACCGCTGATCTGCTATGCGCTTAGGGCATTTGAAGAAAGTGACGTCGCACAGATCGTGCTCGTTGTTGCCGGGGGGCATGAGGATTACTGCAGAAAGGAGATCGTGGAGCGCTTCGGATTCTCCAAGGTGCGAACCATCGTTGCCGGAGGAAGCGAGCGCTGCGATTCGGTACAGGCGGGGCTAAAGGCGCTTAGCGGCGCGGACTATGTACTCATCCATGACGCAGCCAGACCCTTTGTGGATCAGGCAATGCTTGTGCGTACCATGGAGGCTGTGAAGGCGTATCAGGCGGTTGTGGTCGGGATGCCAGTGAAGGATACCATAAAGATTGTCGATGCGTACCGTACGGCGGTGGAGACTCCCGATCGAAGGAGCCTGTGGCAGGTGCAGACGCCGCAGGCGTTTTCGTATCCGCTTATCCGAGACGCCTACGACAAGGTGCTTTCGGGCCGCATGAATATCTCTCAGGGTTCAGTATCGGCGTCTGATGAAGCAGCCCGGCCCCTAACCGATGATGCACAGGTGCTGGAGCTGGCATATGGGAAGAAGTGCAAACTCATCGAAGGTTCTTACCGGAACATCAAGGTCACAACACCGGAGGATCTCGAGGTCGCAGAGGTGTTTTGCAGCCGGGGCCATCTCTTATTTTAGATATTTTTTTAATTTGTAAGTAACTGTCTCAATATCGATCGGTTTTGCCAAATGGTCATTCATACCACATGCCAGACACCTTTGAATATCTTCTGAAAATGCATCGGCAGTCATGGCGATAATCGGAATATCTGTGTCCGTCCGTTCCAGTCCCCGGATGGCCTCTGTTGCCTCATAGCCGTTCAGAACCGGCATCCGCACGTCCATAATAATCGCGTCATAGTACCCGGTCGGTGATTTTTCGAATTTTTCCACACAGATTTTTCCGTTTTCAGCCCAGTCCAATTCCAGCTCAAGGATGGAGAGCAGTTCGCTTGCCACTTCCCAGTTAAGCTCGTTGTCCTCCGCCAATAAAATGCGTTTTCCCTTCAGCTCCACATCGTCTGTTTCTTTGGTGCCTGTGAACCCGCCGGCTGTCTCCGGTTTCGTGTGATCGGGTGCAGCCGCCTTTTCCAGATCGAGCATAACATGAAACTCGCTGCCCTGGCCCGGCTCGCTGCGGACAGAGATGGATCCGCCCATGGCATCCACAATACACTTGGTAATCGTCATGCCAAGCCCGGAACCCTCTGTCTTTTGAACCCGGATGTTGTTCTCCCGGCTGAAGGATTCGAATATTACCTTCTGATATTCCTTTGACATGCCGATGCCCGTGTCACTCACCAGGAAGTGGGTGCGGATCCGGGAACCGGACTTTGGCAGTGCTTCCTGATATATGGTCAACTGGACAGAACCCTTATCCGGGGTGAATTTAACGGCGTTCCCCAGCAGATTGATCAGCACCTGATTCAACCGTACACTGTCGCAATATACGTTTTCCGAAAGAATTTCCCGGGCAGTTGCATGGAACTGCTGATTCTTGGCCGTTACCTGGGGCTGCATGATATTGATTATGCTGTCCATTGCCTCTTTCAGAGACATCGGCTCCACATTCAGCGCCATTTTGCCGCTTTCAATCTTGGATATATCCAGTACATCGTTGATCAGTCCCAGCAAGTGCTTGCTCGATAAAGCGATTTTACCCAGGTAATCCTGAACCTGCTTTGGATTATTTGTATTGTCCAGCGCCAGGGAGGTCATACCGATGATGGCGTTCATGGGGGTACGGATATCATGGCTCATACTGGACAGGAATTCCTGTTTTGCCGAATTGGCCTGTTCCGCTTCTTGCTGCGCCCGTTCGGCAGCTTTTCGGGCTGCGTCCATCTCCGTGTTCACACGCTTCAATTCAGATACCTGAACCCGGAACAGCTTTAAGTATCGAAAGAATATGTAGAGGAGCATAGCGACCACCGCAAAGGAAGCTGTGTAGACGATCGCGAGCCAGCGTTCTTCCATGCCTGAGATAGTAGTGTCCAGCCCTTCGAAGGGAAGAACCGTTACCAGGTACCACTCACAGTAGGGAAGGCTGGTGCAGTATATATGGCGGCGTGATCCGCTGATTTTCATGATCGTGGAGTAATCTTCGCCGGCGTTCATGGCAGCCTTCAGCTGTTTAATGGAGGTATCCGTCTGTGCATCCTGCCCGTCAAAGATGTTGTAAAGCCGGTCAAAATAGTTTTTGTGGGTATCACCCTCATTCCCGACAACATAGCTGCCGTCTTTGCGGACCACAAAAGAATAGCTCAGGGATTTGTCCGAATCCAGAAATAAAACCTCGCCCATATATTTGGTGGAGAGTCCCACCACGATCGCAAGGCTGTTGCTGCCGTCGGACATGGGATATTCGCAGGGAACGCCGAATAGAATCACGCCATCGCCGTTGCTGCTGGTAGCAGAAGCCGCTTTGCGCTCCCCGTTCCTCAGGCTCTCTAAAAAGGGCTCCGGGTGATTGGGCTCCACGGAATCGCCGAAAATCATCTCCATGTCACCGTCGGGCGAATACAGGGCGGCGCATAAGAAATGCCTTGCTCCTGCGCCGTATTCAATCTCGTCTTTCGTTCCGTAGCCGGAATGCCCGTCACCTGTCGCAATGCGTGCAATAGACTCCGCCATGGTCAGCCGGAGTTCAATGATTGTTTCAAAGTGCAGCGAAACCTGCTCGTTCATTCCGGCCATATAAGCGATGCCGATCTCTTCAATCGTATTTTCACTCATTTTATGAATGGATACGCCCAGGAAGGAAAATATAAAAATTGTCAGACAAATAATTACGACTATACTGATTTTTAAGGATCGCGGCAAAGATTTGTTTTTCATATTCTTTCTATCTCCACAATGATTCATAAATTTATGTCATCTGCGCGCAGGACACCATCCTAGTTGCGCCGCAGTCTGCTCATAACCTGGAACATTTTGTGAATGTCCACGGGCTTTGCCAGATGAGCATTCATACCGGCATCCTTCGCCAGTGCGATATCCTCGTCAAATGCGTTTGCCGACAGCGCTATGATAGGAACGGTTTTGGCGTCCGCCTGATTCAGGCCGCGGATCACCCTGGCTGCTTCAAATCCGCTCATCACCGGCATCATCAAGTCCATGAGAATACAGTCAAATGTTCCCAAAGCGGCTGCTTGAAACGTGTCCACGGCGGCGGCTCCGTCATTTGCGGTTACAACCTCTGCACCTGCGTCTTTGAGGATATATTCTACGATTTCGCAGTTGATCTTATTGTCCTCCACCAGAAGGACGCGCATCCCGGAAATGTCGCCCGGCGTATCCTCAGCCTCGTTTACAGGCTGAGCGCTCCACGTCTCATCAACGCGAACGGGCAGAATGATTTGAACAACGCTCCCCTTGCCAGGCAGGCTGTCTATCGTAATGGCCCCTTTCATCTGGTCGACCAGCTTTTTTACAATGGACATGCCGAGACCGACACCGTTATAGTTGGTTCGTGCGTCCCGGTGCTCCTGGGTAAACGGCTCAAAAATGTGCTTCTTAAAACTTTCCCCAATGCCGATTCCGGTATCTTCGACAACAAAACGGCAGTTTGCAACTCCGTCATGGAAATCAGTCTCCTTTGCCCGGACAAACACGGAGCCGCCGGGCCGGTTATATTTGAGGGCGTTGTCGATGACGCCCATCAGAATCTGCTTTAAGTGAAGCGGATTTCCAATTGCCCTGTTGTGCCGCAAATCTGATGTCTCCAGCTCAAGAAGGACGTCCCGCTCTTCAGCAAGAGGGGATAAAATCGTGATGCAGTCCTCCAGTACGCCGCGCAGGCTAAAGGGTTCCTCCACTGCTGTCGGCCTCCCGCTCTCCAGATTGCTTACCTGAAGAACATCGTTCACCAAAGACAGCAGATGCTCTGCCGACACACGGATTTTTCTCTGGCAGTCCTTCTGCCGCTCGGGATCATCCTGGCTTTTTTCCAGGATGGTCAGCATCCCCAGTATCCCGTTGATGGGCGTGCGGAGGTCATGGGACATATAGGAGAGGAATTCACTCTTTGCCGAGTTTGCCTGTCTCACCCGTTCCAGAAGCTCCATGATGGTCTGCTCCTGTTTTTTTCTCGTCACCATGGTTTCTGTGATGTCCTGATGGTATCCGTTCAGGCAGGCGCCCGGCGTTTGGAATGTTTTATCCGGCACGCCGCCGCAGCGGACATAAATTTTGCCCAGCTTCGGGTGATTCCAGGGGTAGATCACCTCGGATCGTCCGGTCTTCAATATTTCCTGTACCGTCTCCTGTACCATCTCCACATAGTCCGGCTCAATGCGATCGAACCAGTGCCGGTAGCACTCCTCCGGTTCAATGTCATCCGGCACGCCAAGGAGCATCCGCATGGTCCGGTCCGCATACATTCGGGGCTGGCAGCCCTCCTCCAGCTCGATGGTCCAGATGCCGGTTCTGGCCCCCTCCAGAATGCCCTTCAGGCTCTGCCTCCCCTCCAGATAGCTCCGTTTCTGAAGCTCCCGGAACAGATTGCGCCGCTTCAGGGAGGACACAATAAAGTACGCGGCCGTCTGGAGCATATTCGACGCGTATTCCAGCGACTTCACGGGGGGATTGTCCACGCCGTAAAAGCCGATGATTTGTTTCCTGTCGTACAGGGGAACCACCACAAGGGACTGTATGCCCTGCCGTTTCAGGTTTTCATACTGAAGCGGCTCTGACTCCTGAATATCCTCCACGTTCTTAATGGCAATATGTCCGCCGACGCTGAAATTCCGATACCAGCTGGCGCATACCTCCGGGGGAACATTTTGAAGGTTTTTCTGTTCCGGCGCCACGCCATCGGCCACCCACTCATAGGTATTGTCATCGCCGCCGGACTCGTTTTGCTCGAATATATAGGTCCGCTCCCCGTTCAGTGCTTTCCCCAAATGCTCCAGCAGTACCAAAAGCGACTGATCCGGCGTCTCCTCGAGCAGGGCAACACGAAGACCCTCATTGATGATAGATTCCAGATTTTGAACGCTTTGTATACCGCTGTTCCGCTCGTGCGGCTCAATGGCCAAAGCACCTTCTCCGGCCAGTAAAAGTTTCCCTGCATAATCCATATGCCCCTCCTCCGCTTTCGTTCAACGTTGCTACACAAGTAACCAAACAAAAGAGCGTTTTCGCATGGTCAATTATAGCAGATTGGGCTACGAAATTAAAAGGGATTTATCAAACTTTTCCATAAAAAAAATCCTGAAAAAATTCAAACGTCCGAAATTACGTCAAACCGGTTGACACATGTGCCGCACCGTGCTATGATAGATACCAGACAGAAACGAATAAATTCTTCGGGGCAGGGTGAGATTCCCTACCGGCGGCATAGTCCGCGAGCCATTGTCAGATACGGATCAGGATTTGATATGGGCATGAATCGGTGAGATTCCGATACCGACAGTTATAGTCTGGATGAGAGAAGAAAATCGTAACGGTTTAATTTAGGATACGACATGAAACGGTTACGAATATTCATGGTTAGCGCTCGATGGAAACGTGGAGCACATGAACGCAGATCTCAAACCCCGGTGGTTTGGGATTTTTTTATGCGCAGGGAGCATCAGGAAATGAGTTGCTGACGCAGCATGCGTCCCGCGCTGCGGGCAGGGGGATTTTTCCACTGTTCGGTTGCAAATTTTATCGTAAGAATTTAGAGCTTCTGTTGAAAAAAATTTTATAGTCGGGGAGGTTCTAACGATGAACAACGGGAAAAAAATCTGGAGCACACAGACCATGATCTACACGGCAATGCTTGCCGCTCTGGCGGGCGTTCTGATGTCATTGGAGATTTCGGTTCCGATGATGCCTCCTTTCTATAAGGTAGATTTTTCGGACGTCCCCTCTGTAATTGCGCTGTTTTTGCTCGGACCGGTGCCGGCGGCCAGCGTGGAGGTTATCAAGGTTTTGATTAAGCTGGTGACGGTGGGAACGAACAGTATGTATGTGGGTGAGTTTGCCAATTTGATCGGCATCGTGCTGTTTGTAGTTCCGATCTGGCTGATCTATAAAAAAATGGGAAAGACGAGAAAGGCCGGTATTACTGCGATGATCGTGAGCATGCCTATCCGCGTGGCGGTTTCCTGTTTTATCAACGCATTTATCACGCTTCCGCTTTACGCTACGGCGATGGGGCTTCCGATGGATGAGCTGATTAAGGTTGTAGCGCAGGTCAATCCCGCGATCCACAATCTGACGAGCTTTATTGTGCTGGCGACGGTTCCGTTTAATGTGTTGAAGGTCAGCCTGAACTATCTGGTTGGATATATTCTGTTTGAGCGCCTTTGCCATGTCAGCTTTGTGAGACGGGAGATCATGTCATGATACGAAATTACAGAGATTTGACAAGACTTGAGATGGAAGCGGTGGACAAGAAGGAGACGATCGTCCTTATACCGGTGGGCGCGCTGGAGCAGCACGGCAATCAGGCGCCGCTTGGCACGGACGATATCATTGCGGAAGCAATGTGCGGGTATCTCACTGAAGCGCTTGCCGAGGCGGGCGAGGAGGATTTCCCGATGCTCATCTTTCCGGTGATTCCGGTGGGCCTTAGCACGGAGCACAAAAACTTCTGTGGCTCTGTGACGATGCGGCCGGATACCTATTACCACATGCTCTATGATATTGCGGTAAGCCTGGCGCACCACGGCTTTGAAAAGCTGGCATTTCTCGTGTGCCACGGCGGCAACGCGCCGATCATACAGGTACTCAGCAGAGAGCTGCGCAGCGAGCTTGGCATCGCGCCCTTTATCCTCGCATCGGGTGCATTCTCACATCCGGACGTGAAAGCGACTGTATCTGAGGGAAATATATGGGATTTCCACGGCGGCGAGATGGAGACCTCCATGGTGATGGCGGTGGACGAGAGCCTTGTAAAGCTTGAGACGAGTGAGGCGGGCATACCAAAACCTTTTGCGGACAACAAAGCGCTGCTTCCCTACGGCAGCGTTTCCATCGGCTGGGTGTCCGAGGATTGGAAAACGAAGGACGGAAGGCCCATCGGCATCGGCGGAGACCCCTCCGGCGCGACGGCAGAAAAGGGACGCATTATTTTGCGGACAAGCGCAAAGGCGCTTGTGCCGGGACTGCTGGAGATCCGTCAGTGGAAAAACTAAGGAACTTGACGGAAATGTGAAATGAAATACAAAACAGCGGCATCGGAGCTGATGCCTGTGTAAACTGAAACAGCCGGATGGCAGAGGCTTCTGCTTTCCGGCTTAAATATTATTCCGGCGGTAAATGTCGATGTTTTTACTTGCCTGAATTTTCATCTGCTACGTTGTCATCCGATGACGAAGCCCCGCTACGCCGCCTTCTTGCGCCTTGCAGATGAAAAAATATTCTGTGTAAAATTCGTCGACATTTAACCGCCGGAGTAATAATTGCTGCCCGGATTCCGGAAGGGGCTATGATATTTTAGGGGAGGAACGGCTTGCGCTCACGTACATCCTATATTAAAATAGAAACATGGAGCTGCAAAAACTTTACAGTTATGTGAGAAAATCGATTGACGCTTACGGGATGATTCAGGAGGGTGACCATATTGCGGTGGGCATTTCAGGAGGGAAGGATTCACTGACGCTTCTTTACGCGCTGGCGGGACTGCGGCGGTTTTATCCGAAAAAGTTTTCACTGACCGCAATCACCGTACATCTCGGCTGGCCGGACATGGACTTTGAACCGGTGCGAAGGCTCTGCGAAACGCTGGGTGTGCCCTATGAGCTGGTGAAGACGCAGGTCGCGCAGATCGTGTTCGATGAGCGGAAGGAAAAGCATCCCTGCTCGCTGTGCGCCAAGCTGCGCAAGGGCGCGCTGAATGAGCGTGCCATCGCTCTGGGATGCAACAGGATCGCTTACGCCCATCACAGAGATGATTTTGTGGAGACGTTTCTGTTGTCCCTGACAAAGGAGGGCAGGATTGCGAGCCTTTCCCCGCAGTATGTGCTGGAGCGCACGGGGCTTGTGCTGATCCGCCCGATGATGCTTGTTCCCGAGGCGAGAATCCGGGGATTTTGCAGCAAATACGGACTTCCGGTTGTGAAAAACAGCTGTCCGGCGGATAAAAACAGTGCGAGAGAAGAGATACGGCGTACGCTCGGGAAGCTTCGGCAGGATGACCCGGAGGTCGGGGCGCGCATTTTCACGGCCATCTGTGGGGCAGGATTCGAGGACTGGATGCCAAAAAGCAGGTAAAGAAAGGAGATATAACTTATGGAGAGAAAAATCAAAGCCTACACGTTTTCGGGGACAACGGCACAGGAGCCGAGGGATTATGAGGCGGCACATCGCCAGATCGCGCGTCGCGCGGCGGCGGACGGTATGGTGCTTTTGAAAAACGAGGACGGGTTTCTGCCCTTTAAGGAGGGGACAAGACTGGCGCTTTACGGCGCAGGCGCGGTGGCGACCATCAAGGGCGGCACCGGCTCAGGCGACGTCAATTCCAGAGAGACCGTGAATGTTTATGAGGGCTTGAAGGCGGCCGGATTTACGATTGTAAGCGAGGACTGGATTGAGGGCTATAAGGACTGCTACAGAAAGGCAAGGGAGCAGTGGCGTGAGGAAATCTGGAAGGACGAGGAGGCGCGCACGGCGGCAGGAGAGCCGGAGCCTATGTTCAATGCCTATGCGAGCCATCAGTTTGAGCTTCCGGCGGGAGCGCTGCCGACACCGGTGGAAAGTGATGCGGCCATTTACGTGATTGCCCGCATTGCGGGGGAGGCGAAGGATCGGACTTACAGCAAGGGAGATTATCTTCTTAGTGATGAGGAAACGGAGGCGCTTAAAACACTGTGCGCGCAGCAGGAGCGTGTGCTTGTGGTTATAAACTCCGGCGGCTTGATTGATCTTTCCTTTATGGATGAGCTGCCTCAGATTAAGGGACTGATCTATATGGGGCAGCCCGGTATGGAGGCCGGTCATGCGCTGGCGGATATTTTAAGCGGTGCCGTTACGCCCAGCGCAAAGCTGACTGACAGCTGGCCCTATCACTATGAGGACTATCCGAATGCGGACACTTTTTCCCACAGAAGCGGCGACACCTCTGTGGAGCACTATGGTGAAGGCATTTACGTGGGCTACCGTTATTTTGACACCTTTGAGGTGCCGGTGCGCTACAGCTTCGGCTTTGGGCTGTCCTACACCAGCTTTGCGCTGCGGATGGTGCATTTGAGCTTTATCAAGCCCAATTCCAAGTGGGCATCCGTGCGTATCGTGGTAGAGGTGACGAATACCGGAACGGTCAGCGGCAAGGAGGTCGTTCAGATCTATGTCTCCAGTCCGCAGAAAAATGTTTTCAAGGAATACCGCCGTCTGGTGGGATTTACGAAGAGCGGAGAGATTGCACCGGGCAAATTTGAGGATGTGGAGATTATCATCCCGATTTATTCACTCGCCTCCTACAGCGATAAAGAGCCGGGCTGGCAGATGGATTGCGGAACCTATGGATTTTTCATGGGAAATAGTCTGGAAAGTGCAAAGTTTTCGGCATCTGTGGAGCTTACAAAGCATATTTTGCTGACAAAGACCGAACATATCTGCACACCGAAGGAGGAGATCAAAGAGCTGGAATGCCCGCGGGAGCGCGTGCTGGCGCGGCGTGCCGAGTGGCATGGCAGTGTGTATAAGAATCCGGCAATTGTTGTTCCGACGGAGATGCTTCTGACAAGCCATTATGTTCGCTATGGCGTGGAGGATAAGCGGATTGCCCCCGAGATCTGGAAGGAGGTGGATGCACTCAGCACGGAGCAGATGATTCAGCTTGTGACCGGTGATCCGGGAAAAGCGCAGGGTGCCCTGGGGGCTGCGGGAAATATGGTTCCCGGTTCAGCAGCAGAGACCAGCGCGTGTGCCGTGGACAAGGGCGTTGCGTCAATCGTTCTGGCCGACGGTCCGGCGGGCCTGCGCCTGACGAAAACATACTATGTGAAGGACGGTAACATACAGCAGTTTCCTTTTGCGGCCAGCATTGAGAATGGTTATCTGTGCCGCAGCGGAGAGCAGCCGGAAGGAGAAGCGTACTATCAGTACTGTACGGCATTTCCGGTCGGCATGCAGCTGGCGCAGAGCTGGGATTTGAATCTGGTAGAGGAGGTTGGAAAAGCGGTTGCGGAGGAGCTGAAGGAATTTGGCGTTACACTTTGGCTGGCGCCGGGCATGAACATCCACCGGAATCCCCTTTGCGGACGCAATTTTGAGTATTATTCGGAGGACCCGCTGCTCAGCGGCCGTCTGGCAGGTGCGATGACGAAGGGTGTGCAGGAGGATGGAGGCGTCGGCACGACCATCAAGCATTTTGCCTGCAACAATCAGGAGGATAACCGTATGGGCTCCGACAGTGTACTCTCCGAGCGTGCGCTGCGTGAGATTTATCTCAAAGGGTTTGAGCATGCGGTGGTTGAGCGCCAGCCGTGGTCGATCATGACCAGCTATAATCTGGTGAACGGGATTCACACCGCGAATAATTATGACCTGTGTACAAAGGCTGCAAGGGATGAATGGGGATTTGAGGGTGTTATCATGACGGATTGGACCACGACTCATCACGGGGAGGACTGTACGGCATCCGGATGTATCCGCGCCGGAAACGATCTGGTTATGCCCGGCATTCCGAACGACCATGAGAATATCAGGAAGGCATTGGAGGACGGAAGCCTGACAATTGAGGAATTAAGGCGTGCGGTGGCACATATTCTTGCGATTGTGTTTAAGTCTGACAGCTATGAGGTGGAATAAGATGGAGATAGAATCGCAGAGCGGAACAAAAAGCGGTATCGAACGGCTGGAGGAACTTGTGCAGATGGCCGTTTCACCGTACCATACCGTGCAGGCAGCAGCAAAACGTCTGGCGGCGGCGGGTTTTGAAAAGCTTCGTCAGGGGGAAGCCTGGGAGCTTACGAGGGGGAGAAGCTATTATGCCCCCCTCTACGGCTCCTGTCTGGTCGCGTTTTGCATTGGAGAAAATGCGGAGGCGGCGGACGGCTTTCGCATCGGAGCAGCACACGGGGATTTTCCGGGCTTTCGCATCAAGCCTGCGCCGGAGCTGGAAAAAGACGGATATGTGCGTTTGAATGTGGAGGGATACGGCGGCATCAACCATATGAGCTGGTTGGACCGTCCGCTCTCTGCGGCAGGGAAGGTTGTGCTGCGCTCGGAGCATTTGCTTGCGCCTGGGGTGCAGATTTTAGATCTGAAGGATGCGCTTTTTACGATACCGAATCTGGCCGTGCATTTACAGCGCGACATGAATAAGGGTGTGGAGTTAAAAAGGCAGAGTCACATGCTTCCGCTTTTCGGCCTGTCTGGCGGGGACGCGGATGAGAAACTGTTTTTGCGGCTGATCTCGGAGCGTCTGAATGTTTTGCCGGAGGATATTCTGGACTATGAGTTCAATCTCTATAATGCGGAAAAGGGCTGCTTTGTGGGATTGGATGATGCCTTTTATCAGGCGCCGCGGCTTGACAACCTCACCTCGGTGGAAGCGCTGCTTGAGGCGCTGACGAAAGGGAAGCGGTCGCGGGGTGTGAATGTGCTTGTGGTGTTTGACCACGAGGAGATCGGAAGCCGTACGAAGCAGGGTGCGGGAAGTATGCTTTTTGCCGCAGTGCTTGAAAAGATCTACCGCTGTCTCGGCTTTGACGCGGGATCGTTCCAGGACGCATTTGCCGCGTCGATGATGATGTCCGTGGATGTGGCTCACGCGTTGAATCCCGCTTATGAAAACCATTACGACCCGGTCAACAAAAATGTGATGGGCCGGGGCTTTTCCATCAAACAGGCCAGCAGTCAGACTTATGTGACGGACAGTGAGGTGATTGGCATTGTGCAGCAAATTTGCGATGCAGGGAATATTCCTTACCAGAAATATGTAAACCATTCCGACGAGCGGGGCGGCGGTACGTTGGGGAGCATCGCGGCGGCATTTTTCCCGGTGCGATGCGCGGACATCGGAATACCGATCCTTGCGATGCACTCCGCGCGCGAGACGATGGGGGCGGCGGATCTGGGTGCGCTCAGCGCATATCTGACACGGTTTTACGAGGAGGAGGGCTAAAGCATGTCTTCCGACGATGTGCCCGCGAGCGAAGCGAACGGGCGTTATCGCAAGGAGGAAGGAAAATAAGGAGGAAATAAGAAATGGACAATGAACTGGTTTGGCAGGATCGAAAGCGTGTGTGGTGCGCTCTTCCGTGGACGTTTACAAAATATGAGCTGAGCAGGGAAAAACTCATTATCAAGAGCGGATGCTTCACACAGCATCAGGATGAGGTGCGCCTGTACCGCATCCTGGATCTGTCCCTGACGCGCAGCCTCGGCCAGCGCATATTCGGCCTTGGCACGATTGCGTGCAATTCCGTGGACAAGACGATGAAAAATTTTGAGATCAAAAACATAAAGAACTCTGAGGCGGTGAAAAATCAACTGTCTGATCTCGTAGAGGAAGCCCGCAGGCGCGGCAAAGTATCCTCCCGCGAGTTTATGATGCAGCAGGAGGAAGAAGAATATGAGGAAGATTCTTTGTAAGGAGCTTTGAAGGATGCAGGGACAGCACCCTCCGTCGGCGTGACCATAGTCTAAAACCGCTTTATAAACAAACGATTTTGCCGAATTTCCTCACCTTTTCTTGACAAATGCGATAAATTCCTTTAATGTTTTACACGGGTAAAGTATAAAATGTTTTGAGGAGGAAAGTTATGGTTGAAAAGATAGCAGAGATTAACGGCATAATCAACAATGTCGTCTGGGGCGTGCCGGCTCTGATTTTACTGATCGGCACCGGTATTCTGATGACGGTGCTCACAAAGGGCTTCCAGTTTACGCACTTTGGACACATGATGAAGGAGACCGTGGGCGGCCTGTTCCGCAAAAAGGATATTTTAAAGAGTGATGACAAAAATTCGATTTCGCAGTTTCAGGCGCTTTGTACGGCGCTTTCCGCGACGATCGGAACCGGAAACATCGCCGGTATCGCCTACGCCATCACCATGGGCGGCACAGGTGCCATCTTCTGGATGTGGCTGGCAGCCATCGTCGGTATGATGACAAATTATTCCGAAAACGTGCTCGGTATTTTCTTCCGCCGCAGAAATCAGGCGGGAGAATGGTCCGGCGGTGCGATGTATTATCTGCGGGACGGACTTGGAGGAAAGAAGGGATTCAAAGGGGTCGGCAAGGTGCTGGCGATCCTGTTTTCTGTCTTTGCAGTGTTTGCGTCCTTCGGTATCGGTAATATGGGTCAGGTGACCTCCATTCGTGAGTCCGTGCTGCACGCCTTTGGCTTTGCGGCGGACGACAGAACCGGCGGGCTTGTAATCGGTGTGGTCGTAGCGGTTTTAGCGGCGCTGGTTATCATCGGCGGCCTGACACGTATCGCAAAAGCCAACGAGCGAATCGTGCCGTTTATGGCGGCATTTTACATTATGGGAAGTCTGATTATCGTTATCATGAACTATAACATGATCATTCCCGCGTTTGCTTCTATATTTGGTCATGCGTTCAGCATGGAGGCGGCGGCCGGCGGTGTCGGCGGCGCGCTCATCAAGCAGGCAGTCACCTGGGGCTTTAAGCGGGGCGTGTTCTCCAATGAGGCGGGACTCGGCTCTTCTGTTATGGTGCATTCCGCTTCCAATGTCAAGGAGCCGGTGACCCAGGGTCTGTGGGGTATTTTTGAGGTTTTTTTTGATACCATTGTTGTCTGCACACTGACTGCGCTCGTTATATTGACTACCGGGATCGTTGATCTTGATACCGGGGCTTCCTTAAGCGGTGCGACAAAGCTCGGACTTGCGACGGAAGCGTTTACAAAGTGCTTCGGCAGCTTCGGCGGTATTTTTATTGCGGTTGCCATCGCGCTCTTTGCGTTTTCCACCGTGCTTGGATGGAGCTACTACGGCACGAAGGCATGGGAGTTCTTGTTCGGCACAAAGGCAACAATCGTTTATAAGATGATCTTTATCGTGGTTATCGTTGCAGGTTCCGCATTGGACGCGTCGCTGGTCATTGATCTGTCTGATACGTTTAACGGCCTGATGGCGATTCCGAACCTGATCGGTGTTCTCACCCTTTCAGGAACTGTCATGGCGATTACAAACAATTATGCAAAGCGAAAATTCAGAGGAGAAACGTCTGTAAAGCCGATGCTCTCTTATTTTGAGGATATCCAGCAGGAGCAGGAGCGTGCGCTCGACAGATAAAGATAAAAAGGGCTGCCCGGCGGGCTGCCCTTTTATGCGCAGGGGCGCAATACGAAATTTGCTGCCGGAGCAGCATGTGTTCCGCGCGGCGGGCAAGTAGAAAAGCATCCCTGCCCGGTTTTTAGGTTCAGATATTTGGTTAAATAGTTCCGGTTACGGTCAGTATGCTGACTCCGGGGTTCGTTGTCCATGCGCCGGTGGATGTATCCTGCGTGTAGGTGGCAGCAGGAACGGTAATCTGTCCCGGCAGAGCAGAGAAGGTGCCGGTGAGTGCATCGTAGGTGTAATGGGTGCCCTCCGTCCATGTTGTTCCGTTGAAGGTCGCGGAGATGGAACTTAACGCGGGGTTAAATACATCCGTGACGATGACATTGTCGGTGGCAGTCGCCGGAGCATTGCCGGCATTCTGAATGACGAAGGTATAGGTCACCTGCCCGTTTTCCGTGACGGTGGTGGGGTTTAGGGATTTACTGATCGTGAGCAGTGGTTCGTTTGTGGCGAAAATTTCCTCAACATCCGCCACGGGGGTTGCAAGCCCTCCGCCGGAAACGGCGGCGCGATTTGTGATGCTGGAGTCCGCCGCGAGAGGGGCATTCTGGTTGACCCGTGCCTCGTAGATGAGCGTGGTATTTCCTCCTGCGGGGACACTGATGCCGCCGAAAGTGATCGGAGGACCTGCAGTGACCGAGGGGGCGGCGGCCTGTCGTACGCCGCTGATATAATACTGAATGGAATTTGGCTCATAAGTCAGAGGATAGACCCGCGTTGTTCCATCGGGCAGCTCGTAGCCGCCCAGGTCGTCGGTTACGGTCAGCCCGTTTAAGGCGGTAGCGCCGGAGTTTACGATGCTGATCACATAGGTGATGCGGTCGTTTGCGGAATAAGTGTTTACCACCGCAGTCTTAGTGACGGTGAGCACCTCCAGAATTTCACCGGTGGTGATGTTGGAAGTGGTTGTATTGCCGTTGTATGACAGAGTGGCCTGATTTGTAAAAGTTGCCATATCAATTGCCTCCATTGTTAAAATCAAATTCAGGGGTTACCCCTTGCTTTAATATATGAAAAAAGTGCCGTCTGGTGCGTCATATGGGTATCTTTCACGGCGGGAGAATCGATGCCTTTCATGCCGGGGGTTTTTGCTGCCGGCCGGAATGAAATCTGCTGTTCACTCCGTGATCGGTTACGATGAAAATTAATGGTGGTTCGTACCGGGTACATGACATGGACATTTCCGGTGAAGTATTGTATGATAAAAGCGTTACAGGGAAGGTTTGGCAGCTTTATGAGCAGCCGTACAGCAAGGCTTTGGGGCAGGGGGGATGGAAATGGCAGGAACGATAAAAATTATGATGGTGGAAGATGAGAAGTATGTCCGCGAAGAATTCCGGGAGGCGTTGGAAAAGTTCCCGAATATGGAGATGGTTCATGAGACCGGAAGTGAAAGGGATGCACTGAAATATATGCAGGAAAATGAGGTACGTGTCATTATTCTGGATATAGAGCTGGAGGAGGGCGATGGCGTCTCCTTGCTGGAGGAAATTAAGAAAGCGGAAGTCACAAAGCCTTTTATTGTGGTTGTTACAAATACCGGTTCCAACGTGACGCTCAATTACATGCGTGAAAACGGTGTGGATTATGTTTACCGCAAGATGAACGCAGCCTATTCACCCAAAAGAGTGCTGAATATTATCGGGAAGATTTTTCCCTTTCAGCGCTTCGCCTTTCTGAACGGGAATCACCCGCTGGTTGAATATTTCAATGAGGAAAAGACGGATACGCTGATGCGGAAATTTGTAGAGCAGCAATTGGTTGATATCGGGTTTCGGCGCAGGAGGAGCGGCTTTGTCTATATGGTGGATGCAATTTTGATGATCATGAAAAATAAAGGGTCCGCACTGCACATTACAAATGACATCTACCCTGCAATTGCAATCGCTCATGAAACCACAAAGGAGAATGTTGAGCGCTGTATCCGCGGTGCGATTGAGGCGACCTGGACAGAGACGGATATCAGGAAGCTGGAACGCTATTATCCCTTTCCCTATGATGAAGAGCAGGGCAGGCCGACCAATTTTAGTTTTCTGACAAATATTGCCGCCAGATTGCAATTATAATAATTATTAGCACTCGCTATTGACGAGTGCTAATAATGCGTGTATAATATCTTTCTGTAGGGGGCATGATATAACGATTTTATGTTGTATTGCTGCTTTCAAATGAAGGAGGTGCTCTTATGAACATACAAAAATTTACACGAAAGTCCATGGAAGCAGTCAATGACTGTGAAAAGCTGGCTTATGAATATGGAAACCAGGAGATTGAGCAGGAGCATCTGCTCGTGGCGCTTTTGCGGCAGGAAGACGGGCTGATTCCGAAGCTTATCGAGAAGATGGAGATTCAGCTGACGCATTTTGCGAACAACGCACAGAGCAAGCTCGCTGCGCGGGTAAAGGTGAGCGGCGGGCAGCTGTTTATCGGCAAGGATTTAAACCAGGTGCTGATCCACGCGGAGGACGAGGCGAAGGGCTTAGGCGACGAATACGTGTCGGTAGAGCATTTATTTTTAGCGCTGTTACAATACCCGAATCCGGCGATGAAGGCGCTGTGGAAGGAATACGGCATTACGCGGGAGAGGTTTCTGACGGCCCTCTCCACCGTGCGGGGCAACCAGCGCGTGACGACGGATAACCCGGAGGCGACGTACGATACGCTGGAGAAATACGGCTATGACATGGTGGAGCGTGCCAGAGAACAGCGGCTTGACCCGGTCATCGGGCGTGACGAGGAGATCCGCAACGTCGTACGGATTCTCTCGCGGAAGACAAAGAACAATCCCTGCCTCATCGGCGAGCCGGGTGTAGGTAAGACGGCGGTGGTTGAGGGGCTTGCCCAGCGTATCGTAAAAGGGGATGTACCGGAGGGCTTGAAGGATAAGAAGCTCTTTGCACTGGACATGGGTGCGCTCGTGGCGGGCGCGAAATACCGCGGCGAGTTTGAGGAGCGTTTAAAGGCCGTTCTGGACGACATCAAAAATTCCGACGGACAGATCATTTTGTTTATCGATGAGCTGCACACGATCGTGGGCGCAGGGAAGACTGACGGCGCGATGGATGCCGGGCAGCTCTTAAAGCCGATGCTGGCCCGGGGGGAACTGCACTGTATCGGTGCGACGACGCTGGACGAATACCGCGAGTATATCGAGAAGGACGCTGCGCTGGAGCGCCGTTTTCAGCCGGTGCTCGTGGAGGAGCCGACGGTGGAGGATACGATATCGATCCTGCGGGGGTTAAAGGAGCGCTATGAGGTGTTCCACGGCGTGAAGATCACTGACGGCGCGCTTGTCTCCGCGGCTGTCCTGTCCAACCGCTATATCAGCGACCGTTTTCTGCCGGACAAGGCGATTGACCTCGTGGACGAGGCGTGTGCCCTGATCAAGACCGAGCTGGACTCCATGCCTGCGGAGCTTGACGAGCTGAACCGTCGTGTGATGCAGCTCGAGATCGAGGAAACCGCACTGAAAAAGGAAACCGACCGTCTCTCGGGCGAGCGGCTTGCAAATCTGCAAAAGGAGCTGGCGGAGCTGAAAGATACGTTTGCGGCGCAGAAAGCCCAGTGGGAGAACGAAAAGACGTCCGTGGAGCGGGTTCAGAAGCTGCGTGGTGAGATTGAGCAGATCAAAAACGAGATCAAAAGCGCCCAGCAGAATTACGACCTTGAGAAGGCAGCGGAGCTTCAGTACGGGCGGCTGCCGCAGCTTTTGCAGCAGTTGGAGCAGGAGGAGCGCGCGGTGAAGGAACGGGATCTCCTCCTCGTTCACGAGAACGTCAGCGAGGAGGAGATTGCAAAAATTATCTCCCGCTGGACCGGTATCCCGGTGGCGAAATTGAACGAGTCCGAGCGCAACAAAACACTGCATCTGGACGAGGAGCTGCACAGGCGCGTCATCGGGCAGGACGAGGGTGTCACCCGGGTGACCGAGGCGATCATCCGATCAAAAGCGGGCATCAAGGACCCGGGCAAGCCGATCGGCTCCTTCCTCTTTCTGGGGCCTACCGGCGTTGGAAAGACGGAGCTTGCAAAGACGCTGGCGGCGAGCCTGTTCGACGACGAGGGCAATATGGTGCGGCTGGATATGAGCGAGTATATGGAGAAGCACTCGGTATCCCGCCTCATCGGGGCACCTCCCGGATACGTTGGCTATGAGGAGGGCGGGCAGCTCACCGAGGCGGTGCGCAGAAAGCCTTATTCCGTCGTGCTCTTCGACGAGGTGGAAAAGGCGCACCCCGACGTGTTTAATGTGCTTTTGCAGGTGCTCGACGACGGGCGCATCACCGATTCCCAGGGGCGGACGGTGGACTTTAAGAACACGATTCTTATTATGACTTCGAACCTGGGCGCGCACTATCTGCTGGACGGAATTGACGAGGAGGGAAGTATCACGCAGGAGGCCGAAGCTGCTGTGATGGCCGAGCTGCGCGGCGCGTTCCGGCCGGAATTTCTGAACCGTCTGGATGAGACGATTCTGTTTAAGCCGCTGACAAAGGCGGACACGAGGGGCATCGTACGGCTGCTGTTGCAGGAGTTGAACAAGAGGCTTTCCGACAGGGAGCTTTCTGTGTCGCTCACGCCGGAGGCGGAGCGGCTCGTTGTTGAGAAAGCCTATGATCCGGTCTACGGCGCGCGGCCTTTAAAGCGCTATCTGCAAAAAACGGTGGAGACACTTTCCGCCCGATTGATTTTGGCGGATGAGGTGCAGGCAAAAGATACGATCGAGATTTACGTGGAGGGTGAGGGCCTTGCCGCGCGCAGAGCCGGAGGGCAGGCGTGAGACGCTGCCGGAACGAAAGAAACAGACATCACCGGATGATTGATGGTACCTGACCGATGCTGCCGGAAGGGACGAACTGTGACAATAGCAGAAAAAGAACCGGGAAAGTGATGAGCCGGCATGAATATGAACAAGCGCCTGCTGCATACAATGAAGCAAATTGTATGACAGCGGGCGTTTTTTATGGAAACGGCAGTTATGTTGAAAAAAATTATCCGCATGGTGTTGATTTTTGCAGGAGCATTGGCGGTTGGAATCGGCGCGGCAGTTGTGACGGAGTGGAGGCAGGAGGGGCGGGGACAGGCAAAGGAGGCCGCAGAGCAAATACAGGACAGGAAACGGCAGCAGGCAGGAAAGAGGACGCAGGTTGAGGAGGCTAAGAAGGTGGCGCTGACATTTGACGACGGGCCGAACGGCCTCTACACGGAGCCGCTTTTGGACGGCTTAAAGGAGCGGAACGTCAGGGCGACCTTTTTTGTGCTTGGCTCTGAGGTGGAGCGGTTTCCGGAGCTGGTGGAACGTGCGAGCGAGGAGGGGCATCTCATCGGCGTCCACTCCTATAAGCATGTAAATTTAAAACAGCTCAGCGACAAGGATGCAATGGAGCAGGTTGACCGCACAAACGCTGCAATTTACGATGCCACCGGGCATTATGCCAGCTATATCCGGCCGCCGTTCGGAAGCTGGAAGGAGGATCTGGACTACGCGAGCCGGATGATTGAGGTGCTCTGGGATGTTGATCCGAATGACTGGGCGACAGACAGCAGCGATTTGGTTGTGCAGCGCGTGCTTGAGAAGGTGGAGGAGAACAGTATTATTTTGCTCCACGACGCTTCGAAGTCGAGCGTACAGGCGGCTTTCGCGATTATCGATGCGCTGAAAAAGCAGGGGTATGAGTTTGTGACGGTGGAGGAGATTTTGCTGGAGTGATGTAGATAAAAACAAAGCTGCCCTGAAATCAGGGCAGCTCATCTACCATGGCGATTGCCTGTTCGATAATATTTTGGAATCTTTCCATAAGTACACCCTTTTTGCTGTCGTCGAAATCCATCCGGTCAATGATTTCTCCGTAGACGCCGGCAGTTCCGGCAAGAGAATCCTGGACGATTTTTACGTATGAGCGGTTTTGTTCCACTGCGTGCTCGATTGCTTCCCGGACCTCGACGGTATCTGTGACACACTTTTTTACGTCATCAAAATATTTACCGGTCTGTTCGATGCTCTCAATGTTACTGATGATTGCTTCGTCGGATGCCACAATAAACCGGTTCAGTTCATTGCTCTGGCTCTCAACCTCCTGGATGCTGGCATTGATATTCTCAACCATGTCCCGGCTCATTTTTGCCAGCTTGCCCACTTCCTCAGCAACAACGGCAAAGCCTCTTCCCTGCTCACCGGCCCTTGCAGCCTCAATGCTTGCGTTCAGCGCCAGAAGGTTTGTCTGGTTGGCAACCGCGCTGATACCCGCCAGGCTTTCCCTGATTTTGTTCAGGGCAACCTGCAGCATGTCGAATGTTTTTGACATATTCTTAAAATTTTCCTGTAAAGACTGGGAATCCTGTCTCAAAAGCTCCATCTGTTTTTGTGCTTCCAGAACCGATTCATCGATCTTTTCCTCCACTATGCTGAAATGGTCCGCCGCAACTGTAATATCCTGGAATCCGTTGTCCAGCGCACTCACTTCGCCCTGAGGGCCGATGATAGAGTTCTTTAATTCCGAGAGCCGTTCGGTTGCAAATCGCATCTGCTGAGTCGTCAAAAAAACATCCTCTGCCAGCTCGTTGACAACCTTGCAGGCGTTTGTTAAGGCATAATCCAAAGGGTGCTTGTCAAATTTTACCTGATCCTTGGCTGCCATGACGGGTGCAGAAGTCCGGTTCTCTTCGGTTCTTCCGGAGTTTCCAAATAATTTAAACACGTTCTTATCCTCCTCTTAAAGGTAGCGCCCGTTCGCAAATGCTTACGGGCAAGCCGTCGGAAAGCATTCTAAAAAATGCTTTGTATTTTGCTTCCCTTCTACTCGAAAGCCAGACAGCACATGGTCTGATTGACAAACTGTGTATTGTAGTGCTCGCCGACACCGACTATGCCCGCATGTGAAAAGCTGCCGCACATCTCCGAAAGATAGGTGTCCCAGTAGTGTTCATCGTTAAACATGATATACCGGAAGAGACAGTTGACGGAAAGAACGGCCGGCGTGCTGCCAAGGTCATTCTTAATCCGGGAAATCGTATCCTGCACGACCTCCCGGTAGTCGCCGATGTTCAGTATTGTAAGAAAGTCCATCCTGTTTGCAGGACGGAAAGTCGTGATGCTTCCGTCCGGTTCCACATCCTTAATGGAGACAATATATGTATCGGAATCGCACACATGCCCAAAGGGATTTTTGAAGGTTTGCGTTGTGATCTTGTCTCTGGTGATTCCCAGCTCGGTAGTGTAGAGCTTTTCGGCGGACATACTCTCAAGCGTGCGGATTCTGTAATCCCTGGGATCTGCCTTTGTCACCATAAACTGCTTATCGTTTTCCTGCGGATGAATATAGATATTTTCCTTATAGGATTTGATTTTTCCCTTGAGATTTTTAAAGATCAAAAAGGCGCAGGCGTCTTTATAGACCCTGCCGTTGCAGGCAATAGACGCCGAATTACTCGTTCCCCCTGCGAGATCATATCCGAGAGGACAAAGATAGCCTGACAGCGTTGTGACAGCGCGGACGTCTGCACCGGATGAACAGATATCAAAACACGCTGTTTTTCCCCGCTCTCCGTTTACGGCTCTTACGGCATTTTCAAGTCTTCTGATATACTTGATCGGCATGACAGATGCCTGTTCTAGAACGTCTGCCACAACCTTAATGTTGTCTTTCATTGCAATGACAGTAATGCCTTCATCAAAAAACTGCTTGCCAATATAGGACTGTCCGACACCGCCGATTGATGGGACACCAGGAAAAATCTTTTCGATTTCAGTGGCTGCGTGTGCAAGCATCTCTTCTTTTGCAACAGAAAAAAACAGGGCCGCAGGCTCTGAAATAGTTCTTAATGCTTCTGACACATCGCCTTTCTTACTGCTGCCGTATGATAACTTCATAAATGACTGTCCTCCATCCTCTGTGTTACTTATCATTCCTGCATAAATTCAATTTGATATGCATTTGTGGTATAAATTTGATAAGCTTACACATTATAACATAAAGAACACTTTTTATCCACTGTTTTTTATCATGTGCAGTTGTGTATGTTTGGACATTCTTTTTTGTGGGAATGAATTTGCACAACAAACGATCCTGCAAAATGCTCTTTCTTATCAAGGTTCACAAAATTGATTGTTTCTTTAAAAAATCCCTGAAAATACTTGAAAAATCAGTAAATATCATGTATCTTTGTAAAGGCGGCTAAAACGAACGGTTTTGCAGTTTTGTAAAACAAAAAATGCAAAACAAATAGCATGAGGTACATGAAAGTGGATTTATTTGACTATATGCGCGAAAAAAATATGAAGCAGGAAGCGCCGCTGGCCTCGCGGATGCGCCCGAAAACCCTTGAGGAGGTCGTGGGGCAGGAGCACATCATCGGAAAGGATAAGCTTTTGTACCGGGCGATCCGGGCGGATAAGCTCAGCTCCATCATTTTTTACGGGCCTCCGGGCACCGGGAAGACGACGCTGGCGAAGGTGATCGCAAATACGACCAGTGCGCTGTTTACGCAGCTCAACGCCACTGCGGCGGGCAAAAAGGATATGGAGGAGGTCGTGAAGCAGGCGAGGGATCAACAGGGTATGTACGGCAAAAAGACGATCCTGTTTATTGATGAGATTCACCGCTTCAACAAAGGGCAGCAGGATTATCTGCTTCCGTTTGTGGAGGACGGGACGCTCATCCTCATTGGTGCGACGACGGAAAATCCTTATTTTGAGGTGAACGGGGCGCTGATCTCGCGCTCTGTGATTTTTGAGCTGAAGCCCCTGTCGAAGGATGATATTCGAAAGCTTTTGACGCGTGCCGTTACGGACGAGGAGCGGGGCATGGGAAGCTACGGCGCACTTTTGGATGGGGATGCGGCAGAATTTCTGGCGGATGTGGCAAACGGCGATGCGCGTGCGGCCCTGACGGCTATTGAGCTTGGCGTGCTCACGACAGAGCGGGACGCGGCGGACGGGAAAATCCATATCACGCTTGGGGTCGCCCAGGAGTGTATCCAGAAGAGAGTATTGAAATATGATAAAAACGGAGATAATCACTATGATACGATCTCTGCATTTATAAAAAGTATGCGCGGATCGGACCCGGACGCGGCAGTCTATTATCTGGCGCGCATGCTCTACGCGGGTGAGGATGTGAAGTTTATCGCCAGAAGGATAATGATCTGTGCGTCGGAGGATGTGGGAAATGCAGATCCTCAGGCGATTCAGGTTGCCACTGCGGCGGCGCTGGCCGTTGAGCGGGTGGGCATGCCGGAGGCGCAGATTATTTTGTCTCAGGCCGCGAGCTACATTGCCAGCGCGCCGAAAAGCAATGCGGCGGTGAATGCGATCGGAAAAGCGATGAATGTTGTGGGCCGTACAAAAACGCCGCCGGTGCCGGCGCATTTGCAGGATGCACACTACAACGCATCGGAAAAGCTGGGGCGGGGCATCGGGTACAAATATGCGCATGATTACCCGCATCACTATGCGGCGCAGCAGTATTTGCCGGATGGGCTGGAGCATGAGGTTTTTTACGAACCGTCTGAAAATGGTTACGAGCAGACGATTCGAACATATTTAGATGATGTAAAAAGGTGGAAAAAGGAGCAGGAGGAAACAGGATGAAGGCGTATGAGCAGATGTCAAAGGAAGAACTCTTAGAGGAGCAGAAGCGGCAGCTGGAAGTATATAAGGGCTTTGAGGAGGCCGGTCTGAAGCTGAATATGGCACGTGGAAAGCCGGAGAGCGCGCAGCTTGATCTGTCGATGCCCATGATGGATATGATAAATGAGGAACAGGGTTACTGTGCCGCGGACGGTACGGACTGCCGCAATTACGGTGAGCTGGACGGCATTCCCGAGGCAAAGCAGTTCATGGCCCAGATTATGGAGTGCCGGCCCGATCAGGTTATCGTGTTTGGAAACGGCAGTCTGAATGTAATGTTTGACTGCGTGGCCCGTGCGATGATCCATGGAGTCTGCGGACATAAGCCCTGGGGGGAACAGGGGAAAATCAAGTTCCTCTGCCCGGTGCCCGGCTATGACCGTCATTTTTCCGTGACTGAGTGCCTTGGCATTGATATGGTGAATGTTCCGATGGACAAAGACGGTCCTGATATGGATCTGGTGGAGACACTGGTGGCATCCGACCCGCTCATCAAGGGTATCTGGTGCGTGCCGAAATATTCAAACCCCACGGCAATCACCTATTCAGATGAGGTAGTGCGGCGCTTCGCAGCGATGAAGACGGCGGCAGATGACTTCCGCATTTTCTGGGACAATGCATATTGCGTGCATCATCTGTATGAGGAGCCGGAAAAACAGGATCAGCTCTTAAATATTCTGGATGAGTGTGACAAGGCAGGCAACCCTGACCGGGTGTTCGAGTTTGCCTCCACCTCGAAGATTACCTTTGCAGGGGCGGGAATTTCCGCGATGGCGGCATCCGATGGGAACCTGGCGGATGTGCGCAGGATCATGGAGATCCAGACCATCGGATACGACAAGATGAATCAGCTGCGCCATGTCCGGTTTTTGAAGAACCGTGCGGGCGTGGATGCGCATATGATGAAGCATGCGGCCATCATGCGCCCGAAATTCGAGCTGGTGGAGGGAATGCTGGAGTCGGAGATCAAACCGCTTGGCATCGGAAGCTGGATTTCACCCAGAGGAGGTTACTTTATCTGCTTTAACTCGATGAGCGGATGTGCAAAGCGCATCGTGGAGCTGGCAAAACAGGTGGGTGTTGTGCTCACCGGAGCAGGTGCGCCCTTCCCTTATAAAAAAGATCCGGGCGACTCGGTCATTCGTCTTGCCCCTTCCTATCCCACAATGGAGGAGCTGGAGGAAGCGGGAAAAGTATTTATCTGCTGCGTGAAGCTGGCAAGCCTGGAGAAGCTGCTGGCATAAACGGCTGTGCGTGCCGCCGGCTGTCACACCGCCGAAGCCAGCTTTGTTCCCGCGAGCAATGTGGAACATGGCCATGCTTACATGGATATTTGACGAATGCCGCGAGGGTCAAATACTCCGCTGCTCTGCAGCGCTGCAAGTTTGATACCCCGTTGCTTGCCGCGAGGGCATTGATTGTCCGAAACTGTGACCAAAGTATAAAAAAAGCATAAAATTTTTATAAACAATCAAAACTTGAGGAAGCACTGTATAGAAATTTATTCCGTAATAGAGTATAATTCTGTATGGTGCTTTTTTGACTTATACAAAGGAGTGAACAGAAAGCCTGCAACATATGCATTTTTTGTGCCTGTTTGCACAAAATCATTTAGAAGGAAGGTACATGCCATGATTTATAAAAAATTGGACGGTATTGCGCTGCCGGTTTCCCGTATTGTTTTCGGGACTGCGACACCTGCGATGCAGGCAGGGGAGGATGCGACGGAGCTTTTGGATGCGGTAGCTGCGGGCGGTGTCAATTGCTTTGATACGGCGCGTATTTACGGACTGGCGGAAAAGTCACTGGGAGACTGGATGAGCAGACGCGGCAACCGCGACAAGCTTGTGATCGTGGACAAGGGTGCACATCCGCTGCCGGATACGGTCGTACCGCGCGTGACACCTGCGGCCATTGAGGCGGATATTGCTCGCTCTCTGGCGCTTTTGCAGACCGATTATGTGGACATTTATATGCTTCACCGGGATGACCCGTCGAAGCCGGTAGGCCCCATTGTGGAGGTGTTGAACGATTTGCGGGAGCGCGGTAAGCTGAAGCTTTTTGGTGTGTCCAACTGGAGCGTGACGCGTATTGAGGCGGCAAATTCGTATGCTTACGAGCATGATTTGGAGCCGTTTACCGTTTCCAGCCCGAATTACGGACTGGCGGAGCAGGTGTTAGACCCCTGGGGCGGAGGATGCGTGTCCATCTCCGGTCCGGCCGAAGTGGAAAACCGCAGATGGTATCAGGACAGTGGTATGACGATTTTTGCGTACGCAGTGCTGGCGCACGGGCTTTTGTCTGGAAAAGTGAAGTCAGATGCACTCTCAGACGTGGAAAAGCGCCTGGATCCCTTCGCGATCCGCGGCTATTGCTGCAGACAGAATTACGAGCGTCTCCGCCGCACGGAGCAGATCGCGAAAAAACATGGCTGTACGGTAGCGCAGGCGGCGCTCGCCTGGGTGCTGGCGCAGCCGCTGGAGGTGTTTGCCCAGGTCAGCGCGTCCACGCCGGAGCGTTTTTCATCGAATCTCGGGGCGCTTGAGGTGGAGCTGACAGAGGAGGAGCTGAGATATATGGATTTGCAGTAAGCAGCTTGGGCACCGGCTGTATGGTGGTGCCTGCCGGGCCGGAGCATTAGCAGTGGGCTGCAGTGCCGATATGGCGGCTGCCGGGCCGGAACGTTAGCCGGGAAGCGTGTATTTCCTGTACAGCCGTGCATATTGAGCTTATAATATGGATAAAAGGAGAATGAAAATGGCAGAAAATGAATCATGCAAAAGCGCAGGGAGCTGTACCAGGGAAAGCTGTGAGGGCTGCCCGAGCAAGAATGGCGGACAGAACTCATTTTTGGAGGAATTGAACCGGTATTCTTCTGTCGGGAAGGTGATCGGCGTTATCAGCGGCAAGGGCGGCGTCGGCAAATCATTTGTAACCGCATCCCTCGCCTGTGCGATGCACAAGGCAGGTTACCGGGTGGGCATATTGGACGCGGATATCACGGGTCCTTCCATTCCGAAAATGCTTGGAGTGCACGGGACGGCCTTTGGGAGTGAGAAGGGCATTATCCCCCTGGAATCCGATCAGGGTATTCCCATCATGTCCATCAATCTGCTGATCGAGGATGAGGAGCAGCCGGTGATCTGGCGCGGCCCGGTGATCGCCGGGGCGGTGAAGCAGTTCTGGACGGATGTAGTCTGGGGAGAGCTGGATTATCTTCTGGTGGACATGCCGCCCGGAACCGGGGACGTGCCGCTGACCGTGTTCCAGTCGCTTCCGGTAGACGGTGTTGTCATTGTCACATCCCCCCAGGAGCTGGTGCGGATGATTGTGAAAAAAGCCTATAACATGGCAGAGATGATGAAGGTTCCGGTGCTGGGTGTTGTGGAGAATTTCAGTTATCTGTCGTGCCCTGATTGCGGAAAGAAGATACCGGTATTCGGTGAGAGCCATGTGGAGGAGGTGGCTGGGGAACTCGGGATCCCTGTGTTTGCAAAACTCCCCATTGAGCCGGAAAAAGCGGCTGCGGCCGATGCCGGAGCATTTTACGGTGTGGATCACAGCGCGTTTGACGGAATGATGGAGTTGTTGAAGTAATATAATAGTGAAGCCGTAGGCTGAACTGATAAGTGACCGCAGCCTGGCGCGGGAACCAAACGGTCGGCTTTTCGGTAAATAAAAGCGCTGCCGGAGCATCGAAAGAGATGATTCGGCGGCGCTTTATTTAAAAGTTATTTCTGGACAGTTCCTAACTTTTTAAAACCTTGTCGATCTTCTTATTTATCCCGGATTTCTCTATGAATCTCCTGAAGCGATTTCACTTCCCCGTTTCCGTGCTGCTGTACATAGAGGATGCCCTTGACGGTAGCCTTTGCGGCAGCGATGGTGGTCACGTAAGGTATTTTCGCCTTAATTGCGGCTTTGCGCAGATAGCTGTCGTCGTGGATACTGTTCTTGCCGCTGGGCGAGTTGACAATCAGGTCAATCTTTCCGTTTGTGATCATATCGAGGATGTTTGGACGTCCCTCATAGAGCTTGTTTACGCGCTCGGCGGGGATGCCGGCTGCGGTGATCGTCTGGTACGTTTTCCCGGTGGCGAGAATATGGAAGCCCGCTTTCTCAAAGCTCTTCGCGATGTCCGTAACCTCGGGCTTGTCCCCTTTGTTGACGGAGATGAGCACGGTGCCCTTTAAGGGAAGCCTTGTCTGGGTCGCCTCCTGCGCCTTGTAGAAGGCTTCGCCGTAGTAGGTGGAGAGTCCTAGAACTTCTCCGGTGGAGCGCATCTCGGGGCCGAGCAGCGGGTCTACCTCCGGGAACATGTTGAAGGGGAATACTGCCTCCTTCACGCCGTAGTAGGGGATCTCCTGTTCCTTTAACGCGGGTACGGGGGACGGGCGCCCGGTTAGTTCGCCGGTGATGATGTCGGTTGCCAGCGGCACCATGCGGATGCCGGCCACCTTGGAAACCAGCGGCACAGTGCGGGAAGCCCGCGGATTTGCTTCGAGCACGTAAACCGTATCGTTCTCAATGGCGTACTGCATGTTCATAAGACCTTTGACGTGCATTTCCTCCGCAATCTTTTTTGTGTACTCCCGGATTGTCTGCACATGCTCCTCTTTGATATGCACGGAGGGGATGATGCAGGCGCTGTCGCCCGAGTGGACGCCGGCAAGCTCGATATGCTCCATAACGGCAGGCACAAACGCATGGGAGCCGTCACTGATGGCATCTGCTTCACATTCTAAAGCGTGATTTAAGAAACGGTCAATCAGGATCGGGCGGTCGGGCGTCACGCCGACTGCGGCGCGCATGTATTCCGTCATGCTCTCGTCGTCGTAGACCACCTCCATGCCGCGACCGCCGAGTACGTAGGAGGGACGGACCATGACGGGATAGCCGATTTCATTCGCGATGGCGGTCGCCTCGTCGACGGTGGTCGCCATGCCCGCCTCAGGCATGGGAATGCCGAGCTTATCCATCATGGCGCGGAACTGGTCGCGGTCCTCCGCCAGATCGATGACGGCGGGGGAGGTGCCGAGGATCTTCACGCCGTTTTTCTCAAGCTCCGCCGCCAGATTCAACGGTGTCTGCCCGCCAAACTGTGCGATGACGCCCAGGGGCTGTTCCTTGTGATAGATGCTTAAAACATCCTCCAGGGTGAGCGGCTCAAAGTAGAGCTTGTCGGACGTGTCGTAGTCGGTGGACACCGTCTCGGGATTGCAGTTGACGATGATCGTCTCAAAGCCCAGCTTTTTGAGCGCCAGCGCAGCGTGTACGCAGCAGTAGTCGAATTCGATGCCTTGGCCGATGCGGTTCGGGCCGCCTCCCAGGATCATGATTTTCGGCCGGTCGGTGTTTACCGGGTTTTTGTCGGGGGCGTTGTAGGTGGAGTAATAGTACGCACTGTCTTTTGTGCCGCTGACATGCACGCCCTCCCATGCCTCCTCCACGCCCAGCGCTATGCGGCGGGTTCGAATGGCGGATTCGTCTATTTGTAAAATCTGACTTAAATATTTGTCGGAAAATCCATTCTTCTTGGCAAGGATAAGGGCCTCATCTGAGGGGAGAGCACCCTTGTGTGCGGCGAGCGCTTCTTCCTCCTCCACAAGCTCCTTCATCTGCTCCACAAAATAGTGCTTTACCTTTGTGATGTTGTGGATCTCATCTACGTCCGCGCCCTTTCGCAGCGCCTCGTACATGATAAAATGGCGGTCGCTGGAGGGGTGGGCGAGCATGAGCAGAAGCTGCTCCTTCGTTTTTGTGTTGTAGTCCTTTGCGTAGCCGAGTCCGTAGCGTCCGGTCTCAAGGGAACGGATCGCTTTCTGGAATGCCTCCTTGTAGGTCTTTCCGATGCTCATGACCTCGCCGACCGCGCGCATCTGTGTGCCGAGCTTGTCCTCGACACCCTTGAATTTTTCAAAGGCCCAACGCGCAAATTTAATGACGATATAATCTCCTCCGGGGACATACTTGTCCAGTGTGCCGTACTTGCCGCACTCGATGTCCTTTAAGGTCAGCCCTGCCGCCAGCATCGCGGAGACAAGCGCGATGGGGAAGCCCGTCGCTTTGCTGGCCAGTGCGGAGGAGCGGGAGGTGCGGGGGTTGATCTCGATGACGACGATGCGGTCAGAAACCGGGTCGTGTGCAAACTGTACGTTTGTGCCGCCGATAACCTTGACGGACTCAACGATGCGGTACGCCTGCTCCTGCAGGCGGTTTTGCAGCTCTTTTGAGATGGTGAGCATCGGCGCGGAGCAGAAGGAATCACCGGTGTGAGTGCCCATCGGGTCAATGTTTTCGATGAAGCAGACCGTGATCATGTTGCCTTCGCAGTCGCGCACGACCTCAAGCTCAAGCTCCTCCCAGCCCAGAATGGACTCTTCCACCAGAACCTGTCCTACGAGACTTGCCTGTAAGCCTCGGGCACACACGGTTTTCAATTCTTCCTTATTATATACAAGGCCGCCGCCTGCGCCACCCATGGTGTAGGCGGGGCGTAAGACGACCGGATAGCCGAGCCTATCTGCGATGGCGAGGGCTTCCTCCACACTGTAGGAAACCTCGCTTCGCGCCATCTCAACGCCGATGGCGTCCATGGATTTTTTAAATTCGATGCGGTCCTCGCCGCGCTCAATGGCGTCCACCTGGACACCGATGACCCTCACGCCGTACTTTTCGAGAACACCTGCGCCCGCCAGCTCCGCGCAGAGGTTTAGGCCGGACTGTCCGCCGAGGTTTGGCAGCAGTGCGTCCGGGCGCTCTTTTGCAATGATCTGTTCGAGGCGGCTCACGTTTAACGGCTCGATGTAGGTCACGTCTGCGACTTCCGGATCGGTCATGATGGTGGCAGGGTTGGAGTTGACGAGCACGATCTCATAGCCGAGCTTTCGCAGCGCCTTGCACGCCTGCGTGCCGGAGTAGTCGAACTCGCACGCCTGTCCGATGATGATCGGGCCGGAGCCAATGATGAGTACCTTGTTGATGTCTGTTCTTTTGGGCATAGTTTATCTCCTTAAAAATTAAATGATGGTTAAGGCAGAAGGTTTCTCCTGCGCATAAATAAGGTGTAAAGCCTATTGATGGAATAGACTTTACACCCTGAATTTGTGTTATTCTTTGATTCTGTCAAGCTCGGTCAGATTTACACCGGAAAAAGAAAGGATTACTTTCAACTCGATATAACGCTCCTTCATTGATTGATAGGCTTCTGAATTTTTGTCGGATAATAACATATATCTCTGTAATCTTGAAAACTCCTCGACTGATAATTTTAACATTTCACCCTCGGCCATGTACGATCGCCTGCTTTCTTTTTGACTGTCGTTTTTTGTGTCTTTGTACGCCAAGTATAACAAACTATGCCTGAGATGTAAAGATGTAATGCCATACACATTGGATTTCTTGGATTCGCCTGGAAGTGCAAATTTTCCGAAAGCTTTAAAAAAGTCAATTGCCGTACGCAGGAATCTGTGGTAGCATTTTTATATGTACTGATGGGCCGAAAGATTTTGAAGCTCGTTGGACGGTTTTAGTAAAGGAATGTTTGTATGTGCGAAAATAGGAAAAAAGCGTTGATTGCCATGAGCGGCGGAGTGGACAGCTCCGTGGCCGCGGCGCTTATGGTGGAAAAAGGTTATGACTGCATCGGAATCACGATGAAGCTGTACGAAAACGAGACGGTTGGTATGGAGCGGGAGGGCGCCTGCTGCTCGCTTTCCGATACCGAGGATGCCAGAAAGGTGTGCAGCAGGCTCGGCATGTCATACTATGTCCTGAATTTCAAGGAGGATTTTGCGGTGAATGTGATCGACCGCTTTGTGGCGGCTTATGAGGCGGGAGATACGCCAAATCCGTGTATCGACTGCAACCGCTATATGAAGTTTGACAAGCTGTTCCGGCGCGCACGGGAGCTGGACTGTGATCTGATCGTCACCGGTCACTATGCCCGGGTGGAAATGGATGCGGTGAGCGGGAGGATGCTGTTAAAAAAGGCGAAAAATGCCGCAAAGGACCAGAGCTATGTGCTGGCGTTTCTGACCCAGGAACAGTTAAAACACACGGTATTTCCGCTGGGGGAGTTTTCCTCGAAGGATGAGGTCCGCCGGGTGGCCGACGCCCGCGGCTTTGTCAACGCGAAAAAGCATGATAGCCAGGACATCTGCTTTGTGCCGGAGGGAAAATATGCGGACTTTATGAGCCGCTATACGGGAAAGGTCTATCCGCCGGGGGATTTCGTGACGACGGACGGCAGAAAATTAGGCGAGCACAGAGGGATCATCCGCTATACCATCGGACAGCGGAAGGGACTTGGGCTGGCGCTTCCGGCGCCGCTTTACGTGTGTCGGAAAGATATGGAGAAAAACGAGGTCATCCTCTCGGATGAGGCTGCGCTGTTTACAAAAACCTGTATGGTAGATGATTTTAACTGGATAGCATATGAGAAACCGGCGAGACCGGTGCGCGTCACTGCAAAGACCCGTTACCGCGCAAAAGAAGCGCCTGCGACCGCCGAGGCGTTGGAGGAGGGCAGGGTGCGGCTGACTTTTGACGAGCCGCAGCGCGCCATCACCACCGGGCAGGCGGCTGTTCTCTACGACGGAGAAAATGTGGTCGGCGGCGGCACGATTTTAACGGTATAGGAGGTATTGATAATGGAACACATCCTGCATCCCATCCCGCCTCTCTACGACAGACAGTCCCGGATTCTGATCCTCGGTTCGTTTCCGTCGGTAAAATCCCGGGAGGCGCAGTTTTTTTACGGGCATCCTCAGAACCGCTTCTGGAAGGTACTTGCCGCGGTATTCGGCTGCCCCATGCCGCAGACGGTCCCTGAAAAACGGGCGATGCTGCACGCGCATCATATTGCGCTGTGGGACGTCATCGGGAGCTGCGACATTGAAGGCTCCGCCGACAGCAGCATCAAAAACGCGGTGCCCAATGACCTGACACCGATTTTCACGACGGCGGATATCCGAAACATATACTGCAACGGAGCCATATCCCATAAGCTCTATCAGAAGCATCTCGCCCGGCAGACCGGCCGCAACGCCACAAAGCTCCCCAGCACCAGTCCTGCCAATGCGGCATGGAGTGTGGAGCGTCTGGTGGAGGCGTGGCGGCAGATCGCAGGGAACGAAAGTTAAAAAGTCTTGAGATGAACGTTATTGACCCTGTTGTCTTGACCTGGCTGCTGCGGCACGTGCCGCTTTTGCAGCCTCGCGTTTCTTTGCGCGTTCCAGACGCAAACGGATACGGCGGGTTGTGGCCTGGAGCCGTTCATCCGGCACGAACTGCTTGAGTGTCTCCTCGTCGCAGATATAGCGCCTGTCCATGGAGGTCATCAGATCATTTATTTCCAGGACCGCACGCAGCTTGGGGTTGCTTAGGTCGAGAAGCCGGTTGGTCTTAAAATCAAGCACGATGGGCTGGAAGAGGTCGTCTGGATTTTCGTCGATGACAAGGCCCTGAAGGTCCGAACCCAAAACGACACATTGCCCGGCCGGAAGAAACTGCAGCGCCTGTGAAAATGCATGCACAACGGAAGGGTCGTAGAGTGTTTTGTTCTGTTGCAGATAGCGCAGCGCCTTGATGGAAGTTACCGGCTCATAGTTGAGGCTCATGGCGGTCATACGGTCGAATTTGTCAACCACCATCAGAATCTTTGTATTTAAATGGAAGGAGCTGATATCAAGCTCCGGGTCTTCCCTGCGCGGAACCTTCAAAAACTCGGTCAGAGCGACAAACGTGTCTGTGCTGAGGCCATAAGGGTTCGTCTGCTGTGAAAGCAGCTGAAAAGCCTTGGTTCGATACTGCTCGATGGACAAAAGATCGGTGCTGCTCAAATCGGCTTCATCCTTTTCCATAATGGGTTTCGGCACATACAGGTAACCGAAATCGGCAAGAAGCGCGGCTGCGATCAGGCTGCCTGCCGCCTCCGGCGTAAAATTCAGATGATGGGCGGTCATGGCAGACAAAATGGCAAGGCAGACCGCGTGCTTATAGTTGTAGTCCTCACTGCTTCGAATCGTCTGCGAGAAAGAAGCGCGGTGGTCCAGGGTGCCAAAACGATCATAAATGGCGGAAACCAGCGCAGGAAAATCCGCGGGGTTCTTGCCTTTGCTGATGGCAACCAGACAATCCCGAAGACGGAACATATAGGCTGTCTGCAGCTGCTCAAACTCCCGCTCCTCGTCGGAGATGGGAGGAAGAGGTTCTGACGGTTCAAGAATCAGAACACCCAACAGATTAAAATTTTGTATGCTTGCAATGATCGGCTCAGTGAGAGCAGAACCGCGGTCGTAAAGCAAAACGCCCTGTTTGTTGTATATTTGCTTGGCGAGGCGCATCCCCGCTTTGAGTTCCTCCGGTTTATAAAATTTCATAGTGCCTAAGTCCCTTCTTCTTGTTATTATTCATATGTATAGGAAATGTCCTACAATATCCGCATTATATCACAATCATCAAAAAAAAACAATGCCAACCCACGCAGAGTGTGGTATAATATGAGCACTTAGCGAGGTAATTTCGAGCTTAGGGCGAGTAATACCTGGCCACTTAGCGATTATTAAAACCATCAGGAGACAGCATATGTCAGTTCATTTACATAAGATTCCCAAACGAAACGAACATAAGAAAATCGGTTTATTTGCGTTGGTTATGATGCTCGCCTTTCCGGGGCTGCTGCCTGTGCTGGCGGACGAGACGACGCAGCAACAGCTCGACGAGACGGCCGCAGCCATCGAGGCGCTTCAGCAGAAGAGTGCCCAGGCGAAGTCACGGCTGGATGAGGCAAACAGAGAAAAAAGCGAGCTGGGTGAAAAGCTGGACGACTTAAATCAGGATCTGGAGGAGGTTCAGCAGGCACTTACGGACATCGAAAGACGCATCGAAAAGAAAAACGCGCAGATCGAAGCTACCGGTGAGGAGCTTGCGGATATGGAAGAAAAGCGGGAGCACCGGTATGAATCGATGAAGGTGCGCATACGTTTTATGTACGAGCACTCGGATACCTCCATGCTGGAATCGTTTTTGGGCGCACAGTCCATGAGTGAATTTTTGAACCGGGTAGAATATTTTGCACAGGTTGTTAGCTATGACAGGCAGCAGCTGGAGGAATATAAGGCGCTGCTTGCAGGGCTTGCGGAAAAAAAGACGCTGCAGGAGGAGCAGAAGCAGGAGCTGGTAGCGCTTATGGGAGAGCAGCAGGAGCAGTTTGACAGGCTCTCGGCGCTGATTAAGGATACAAGAGGAGATCTGGAGGCGGCGGGCATCGCCGCAAAGGATGCGGCAGATGCGTTAAATGACCTCGATGACAAGCTGAAGGAGCAGCTGGCATATGAGGAGGCGCTGGAAGAACAGAAGGCAGCCGAGGATAAGGCCCGGATGGATGAAATAAAGCGTCAGGAGGAAGAGCTTAAGAAGAAGCGTGAGGAGGAAAAAAGGCGCAGGGAGGAAGAGGAAAACAAGAAAAATGAGGAAAACAATCAGCCTCCGAAGACGGATGACCCGCCAGCGCCCGATGACCCGGCACCCGATCCGCAGCCTGAGCAGCCCACTACATCGGAGGATCTGGAGCTTCTTGCGGCGATCATCCAGTGTGAGGCGGAGGGCGAGCCTTACGCGGGTAAGCTTGCGGTTGGCAGTGTCGTGATGAACCGTGTACATAGCAGCAGTTTTCCGAATACGATTATGGGCGTTATCTATCAGCCGGGCCAGTTTTCGCCCGTGGCCAGCGGACGTTTTGCCGCACGGCTGGCGGCAGGGGCAAACGGTACTTGCAGACAGGCTGCGCAGGAGGTCTTAAATGGCAATATCACGGTATCATACTTGTATTTTCGCAGGAACAATGGAACGATTGACGGATATGTCATCGGAAATCATGTGTTTTATTAATAAATTTGTCATATTTTCGGTTGCAAATGGGCCGTGTTCATGGTACAATTCAACCACAGGTGGCTTGTAATAAGCATTTTAGATTCAAAGATTGTTAAAAAATTAACATGAAAAGGAGACAAAAACAATGGCAAACAAAGTAGTTATCGCATCAGCATGTCGTACTGCAATTGGTAAAATGGGCGGCGGATTAAGCAACACCCCCGCAGCTGACCTGGGCGCAATCGTGATCAAAGAGGCGATTAACCGCGCCGGCGTAAAGCCCGAGCAGGTTGACGAGGTACTTATGGGCTGCGTAATTCAGGCGGCTCAGGGACAGAACGTTGCACGTCAGTCCTCCATCAAGGCGGGTCTTCCGATTGAGGTTCCCGCGGTTACATTAAACGTTGTGTGCGGTTCCGGTCTTAAGTGCGTCAACGAGGCAGCGGCACAGATTCTGTCCGGACAGGCGGATATCGTAGTCGCAGGCGGTATGGAGAATATGTCCATGGCTCCCTACGCTATGACAAAGGCGCGTTTCGGCTACCGTATGAACAACGCAACCATCGTTGATACTATGGTAAACGATGCATTGACAGACGCATTCAACCAGTATCACATGATGATCACAGCAGAGAACGTATGCGATAAGTACGGTCTTACCCGTGAGGAGCTCGACGCATTTTCCGCAAACAGCCAGCAAAAGTGTGAGGCAGCGATCAAGGAAGGCAAGTTTGACGACGAGATCGTTCCCGTTCCGGTTAAGGTTAAGAAGGAAATGGTTGACTTCGTGAAGGATGAGGGACCTCGTGCCGGCACGACCGCTGAGTCTCTGGCAAACTTGAAGTGCTGCTCCGGCAAGCAGGGCGGACTCGTTACCGCCGGCAACGCTTCCGGCATCAACGACGGTGCTGCAGCAGTTGTCGTTATGAGCGAGGAGAAGGCGAAGGAGTTAGGCATCACTCCGATGGCTACCTGGGTTGCAGGCGCGCTTGGCGGCGTAGAGCCCGAGATCATGGGTGTTGGACCGGTTGCATCTACAAAGAAGGTGCTTGCAAAGACCGGTCTTACGATCGACGATTTTGACCTGATCGAGGCAAACGAGGCGTTCGCGGCACAGTCTGTCGCAGTTGCAAGAGATCTCGGCTTCGATATGAGCAAGGTAAACGTAAACGGCGGAGCGATTGCGCTCGGACATCCCGTAGGAGCATCCGGATGCCGTATCCTGGTAACACTGCTTCACGAGATGAAGAAGAGAGACGCGAAGAGAGGTCTTGCTACCCTGTGTATCGGCGGCGGCATGGGCTGCTCTACGATCGTAGAGAAATATGAGGCGTAAGAACCCGGTTTTAACGGACAGATAACGGGCAGGTTTACCTGCAAAGTGATTTGGACATCAGAAACTTGGACATCAGAAACGTTCACGGACGTTGGATTGCGGGAATGCAAAGCATAAAGCGTCCGTGGGTTTTTACAGCGCACAATAAAACAAAAAACAAGGAGGAACTATCACAATGAAAGTTGGCGTAATTGGTGCAGGTACGATGGGACAGGGCATTGCAAAGGCATTTGCCCAGGTTGACGGATATGAAGTAGCGCTCTGCGATATCAAGCAGGAGTGGGCAGAGGGCGGCAAGGACAAGATTGCAAAAGGATATGCAAGACTTGTTGAAAAAGGAAAGATGACCCAGGAAGCGGTTGACGGTATCCTCGGAAAGATTACCCCCGGCTTAAAGGAAGACTTATGCGCAGACTGCGATCTGATCGTAGAGGCAGCGTTTGAGGATATGGGCGTAAAGAAGACGACATTCTCCGAGCTTGACAAGATCGCGAAGCCCGAGTGCATTTTCGCATCCAACACATCCAGCCTTTCCATCACGGAGATCGGAAACGGCTTAAGCCGTCCCATGATCGGTATGCACTTCTTCAACCCTGCAGACCGCATGAAGCTCATTGAGGTAATCGCAGGCGTGAACACACCGGCCAAGACCGTTGATGCGATCAAGAAGATTTCCGGGGAGATCGGCAAGACCCCTGTACAGGTAAACGAGGCTGCGGGATTCGTTGTAAACCGTATCTTAATCCCGATGATCAACGAGGCTGCTTTCATCAAGATGGAAGGCGTATCCGACATCGCAGGCATCGACACCGCGATGAAGCTCGGCTCAAATCATCCGATGGGGCCCCTGGAGTTAGGCGATTTTATCGGTCTGGATATCTGCCTTGCGATCATGGACGTTCTCTACACCGAGACAGGCGACAGCAAGTATCGCGCATGCCCGCTCATCCGCAAGATGGTTCGCGGCGGAAACCTCGGCGCAAAGAGCGGCAAGGGCTTCTATGTATACAATGCTGACCGCACAAAGACCCCGGTTGACGCACTGTAAGAAATGAGCTTACGCTACGGTTCACAGCCCCTTCTGGTATTTGGAGGGGCTGTGGATTGCAGCTTTTATAAATTTAAATCAAAGGAGTATAAATCATGGACTTTTCTTTAGACAAAAAGCATGAAATGGCCCGCTCTTTATTTAAAGAGTTTGCTGAGACAGAAGTAAAGCCCCTTGCACAGGAGACGGACGAGACAGAAGCTTTCCCCGCTGAGACTGTTGCAAAGATGGCGAAATACGGATTCATGGGCATCCCCGTTCCGAAGGAGTACGGCGGACAGGGCTGCGATCCCCTTACATATGTAATGTGCGTGGAGGAACTCTCAAAGGTTTGCGGCACCACCGGCGTTATCGTATCCGCACACACCTCCCTGTGCATTGATCCGATCATGACCTACGGCACCGAGGAGCAGAAAAAGAAATATGTGATCCCGCTTGCAAAGGGCGAGAAGCTCGGCGCATTCGGTCTGACTGAGCCGGGCGCAGGTACAGACGCGCAGGGCTGCCAGACAAAGGCTGTTTTAGACGGCGACGAGTGGGTATTAAACGGTTCCAAGTGCTTCATCACCAACGGTAAGGTAGGCGACGTTTACATCATCATCGCGATCACCAGCGTTACCGAGGATAAGAGGGGACGTAAGAAAAAGAATTTCTCCGCATTTATCGTAGAAAAGGGCACACCGGGCTTCTCCTTCGGTACAAAGGAAAAGAAGATGGGTATCCGCGGTTCTTCCACCTATGAGCTGATTTTCGAGGATTGCAGAATCCCGAAGGATGCGCTGCTCGGGCCGGAAGGCAAGGGCTTCCCGATTGCAATGCATACGCTGGACGGCGGACGTATCGGTATCGCCGCACAGGCGCTTGGTATTGCCGAGGGCGCATTAGAGCGCACCATCGAGTACACCAAGGAGAGAAAGCAGTTTGGGCGCGCGATTGCCGCACAGCAGAATACCCAGTTCAAGCTGGCTGATATGGCTGCAAGAATCGATGCTGCAAAGTTCCTTGTATACAGGGCTGCGATGGCAAAGGCAACTCAGAAGGTTTATTCCATAGAGGCTGCCAAGGCAAAATTATTTGCTGCTGAGACCGCTATGGCTGTTACAACCGAGTGCGTACAGCTGTTCGGTGGATATGGATATATCAGAGAGTACGACGTAGAGCGCATGATGCGCGATGCGAAGATCACCGAGATCTACGAGGGAACCTCAGAGGTTCAGCGTATGGTTATCTCCGGCGCTCTGTTAAGATAGTCGCGATTTCAGCGGATCGGGGACGGACGATCCGCGGCAAAAAAATATTTGAAGGAGAAAAAGATACATGAAAATCGTTGTATGTATTAAACAGGTTCCCGATACCAAGGGCGGCGTAAAGTTTAACCCTGACGGAACACTTGATAGAGCAGCTATGCTTGCAATCATGAATCCGGACGACAAGGCCGGACTGGAGGCGGCGCTTCGGATCAAAGAGGAGACCGGCGCAGAGGTTACGGTACTCACCATGGGACTTCCCAAGGCTGACGATGTGCTTCGCGAGGCAATGGCTATGGGCGCTGACAAAGCGATCCTTGTAACCGACCGTGTACTGGGCGGTGCTGATACATGGGCAACCTCCTCAACCATCGCGGGCGCACTCCGCAATATCGATTACGATCTGGTTATCACCGGACGTCAGGCAATCGACGGCGATACCGCACAGGTAGGCCCGCAGATCGCAGAGCACTTAGCGCTTCCCGTGATTTCCTATGCAGCGGATATCAAGATCGAGGGCGAGAACGTGATTGTGAAGCGCCAGTATGAGGACAGATACCACATGCTTAAGACAAAAATGCCGTGCCTGATCACTGCATTATCTGAGCTGAACACACCCAGATATATGAGCCCGGGCGGTATCTTTGACGCATATGACAAAGAGGTTACCGTATGGGGCAGAGCGGACTTAAAGGATCTCGACGATGCAAACATCGGTCTGGCTGGTTCCCCCACAAAGATCGCAAAGGCTTCCGACAAGGTTCGTAAGGGCGCGGGTGAGAAGGTAAATCTTGACGCGGCAGAGTCTGTAAACTATATCATGAGCAAGTTAACCGAGAAACACGTTATCTAATAAAAGGTGGTGAAATTGAAAATGGGTTTAGAAGAATATAAGGGCGTATATATCTACGCACAGCAGGTAGACAATGAGATCAGCTCCATCGCTTTTGAGCTGCTTGGAAAAGGAAAAGAGCTGGCAGCAGCTCTGGGAACTGACGTAACGGCAGTTCTCCTCGGATCAAACGTAAAGGGATTATGTGACAAGCTGGCTGAGTACGGCGCAGACAAGGTAATCCTCGTTGACGATCCCGCACTTGAGACATACCGCACAGAGCCTTATGCACACGCACTGGCATCCGTGATCAACGAGTACAAGCCGGAGATCATGCTGGTTGGTGCAACCGCCATCGGACGTGACCTCGGACCGACCGTTTCCGCAAGAGTGGCAACCGGTCTGACGGCTGACTGTACCGTTCTTGAGATCGGTGATTTCCCGCTTGTGGCTGCTCCCGGGAAAGAGGATGAGCAGAAGCACAATCAGCTGCTTATGACCCGTCCCGCATTCGGCGGCAACACGATTGCGACCATCGCATGCCCTGACAACCGTCCGCAGATGGCGACGGTCCGCCCCGGCGTTATGCAGAAGATCGATCCCATCGCCGGTGCAAAGGCAAACATCATCGAGTACAACCCCGGCTTTACCGAGAACAGCAGATATGTTGAGATCATGGAAGTTGTAAAGGCAGTCGGACAGGTTCAGAATATCATGGACGCAAAGATTCTCGTATCCGGCGGTCGTGGTGTTGGAAGTGAGGAGAACTTCAAGCTGCTCGACGATCTCGCGGCAGCGCTCGGCGGAATGGTGAGCTGCTCACGTGCCGTTGTTGAGAATGGCTGGAAGGCTCAGGATTACCAGGTGGGACAGACCGGAAAGACCGTTCGTCCGAACGTATATTTCGCAATCGGTATCTCCGGCGCGATTCAGCACGTAGCAGGTATGGAGGAGTCTGATCTGATCATTGCGATCAACAAGGATTCGGATGCTCCCATCTTTGACGTGGCGGACTATGGCATCGTGGGCGATTTGAACAAGATCGTTCCCGCTTTGACCGAGGCGATCAAGGCGCAGGCTGCAAACTAGTATCACTCGATTGAAATACCTTTCACTTTTGGTGAGGATGCTTTTTCGAGAGCGCAAAGGAAAAAGCGAAGGCGTAGTGGTGCTACGCTGAGCATTTTCCCTTTGTGCTATCGGGGGCAGGCCGGCAAAATGTAAGGTTATTTTAATCGTGCTGTATGGCCGTAGCTTACTGAATATGAAAAACTGGATATAGCCGGAACCTTGCATATGCGGCATGCTTTGCAGGGTTCCGGTTTTTATATCATAAAAATTTCTGCGGCCCTGAATGCCGCAAACGCCGCAAACTATGACTCCGGCGGTTAAATTTCGACGTTTTTACTTGCCTAATTTTCCGGCAGGATAGCAGAAGTATGGCGGAAGCAAAGCCTGTCAATGAAAGCAGATTGAATAACAAAAGGGCTTTTCATGAAGGACAGTATTGCATATAATAAATATACAGTTATGGCGCTACCGAAAAAGCCGTAGAAAAAGAAAGGAGCATGTTAATGGTTGTTTATGAAGGTAAAAGCTATGAGGAGATCAGTGAGCGGGCAGCGCAGATCGTTGCGTCGGAACTGATTGTAAAGCCGAATGCGGTTTTAGGTCTTGCCACAGGCTCAAGCCCGGTGGGGATGTATAAGCAGCTGGTCAAATGGAATCAGGAGGGCAAGATTGATTTTTCCGGGGTAACGACGGTCAATCTGGACGAATATAAGGGACTTGGCCCGGACGACGACCAGGGCTACCGCTATTTTATGAATGAAAACCTGTTTGATCATGTTAATATCAACAAGGAACATACGTATGTCCCCAACGGGCTGGAGCCTGACTCCGACAAGGCGTGCCGGGAATACGATGAACTGCTTTCCCGCGTTGGGCGGCAGGATATACAGGTGCTGGGACTTGGCGGAAACGGGCACATCGGCTTCAATGAGCCGGACACAAAATTCTGTAAGGGGACGCACTGCGTACGCTTGGCAGAGAGCACAATCAAGGCAAATGCGCGGTTTTTCAACTCTCCGGAGGATGTGCCGACAGAGGCGTATTCCATGGGAATCAAGGGTATTTTGGCGGCGAGGAAAATACTTGTGATTGTCTCAGGCGCACAGAAAGCGCAGGCGCTTTATGATATTGCTTACGGGCCGATTACGCCGGGGGTTCCGGGCTCTGCACTGCAGCTTCACGATCAGGTGATCGTTCTGGCGGACCCGGAAGCAATGTCGGTGATCCGTTCAAAGGGGCGTTGACCGGAAGAGAAATTTTTGATATCATGAAGAGCAGTCAGAGACTCTCGCGGGAATAAACAGCTGCTACCCGAGGCTTATTGCCGAAAAATGTCAGTTTACATTGACGGGCAGAAAAATCTGTCAACTACGCCGACTCACGAGCGCTCATATGAAAAGAATATGTGGAAAATTTTATCGCTTATGAGTATATGATGATATCAGACAGGAGGATGGTATGAATATTTGGCATGATATCGACGAGGAACGGATCTATCCTACGGATTTTATGGCAGTGATCGAGATTACCAAAGGAAGCAATAAAAAATATGAGCTGGACAAGGCTACCGGAATGCTCATGTTAGACCGCATCCTGTTCACATCCACACACTATCCGATGAATTACGGGTTTATTCCAAGAACCTACGGGGATGACAAAGATCCATTGGATGTGCTGGTGCTGTGCTCGGAACCGATCGAGCCGATGACGCTGGTGAGATGTTATCCCATCGGCGTCATTAAAATGAAGGATGGCGGACTTGGGGATGAGAAGATCATTGCGATTCCTTACGGAGATCCTACTTATGTCGGTTACACAGATATTTCCGAGCTGCCGAAGCATATTTTTGAGGAAGTGCAGCATTTCTTTGCTACATACAAGAGTCTGGAAGGAAAGGAAACGGAAGTAGGGGAAGTAGGCGGTGCAATGGAGGCTGTGGGCTGTGTCGAGCAGTGCATCGAAAACTATGTAAAGAAATTTGTAGATCATTCAAAAGAATAGGGGGAATCATATTATGAAGACATTTAGCTATGAGATCAATGACGAGATTGGAATCCACGCGAGACCGGCAGGGCTTCTGGTAAAGGAAGCAAAAAAATTTGCGAGCAGGGTTGTCATTAAAAAGGGCGATAAGAGCGCAGAGGCAACCAAGCTGATGGCTGTTATGGGTCTTGGCGTAAAGTGCAAAGATACTGTGGAAATCGAGATCGAAGGGGAAGATGAAGCTGCTGCATATGAGGCATTAAAGACATTTTTTGAGGCAAATCTGTAAATTAGTACTGATGAGTACTAAAATTAGCTAACAAAGCCGACTCACGAGTGATAATATCCGGAACAATAGGTAAAATGTCATCGCTCGTGAGTATAGCCCAAACTGACAGGGACGCATGCTGTTTAGAATCAACATGATTTTTCATGTATAAAATTTTGTCATATCCACATACTTCTGAGGAGGAAGGTAAAATGCGAAGCATTTTTTAAAATACCTTCCGACGAAATGCCCGTGAGCTTTGCGAGCGGGCGCTACCAGGCAAGGAGGAAGGTAAAATGCGAAGCATTTTTTAAAATACCTTCCGACGAAATGCCCG
>CASCGD010000007.1 GCA_949132985.1 uncultured Lachnospiraceae bacterium | reverse complement strand
ATGCCTGATATGGCCATGGAGTGTTTGACGGTGAGAGGGTATGCCTGATATGGCCGTGGAGTGTTTGACGGTGAGAGGGTATGCCTGATATGGCCATGGAGTGTTTGACGGTGAGAGGGTATGCCTGATATGGCCATGTAATATTTGGCGGCGGGATGAAATTTCTGTGTGAGATGAGGAAATCGGGAAAAGGAGGGCATGTATCCATGAAAAAAAGCAGAGGTTCAGTGATAACCTTTTATACAATGGGAGTTGCCGTCTTTTTTCTGGCAGGATTTTTTCTGCTGGTGGTTTTTGGTGCTCAGACTTATCGTGAGGTGGCACAGGGGCAGGAGAAGAACAATCAAACCAGAGTGCTCTTATCTTATCTTTCGACCTGTGTGAGGGCTGGGGACAGGGAGAATGCGGTCCAGGTTTTGCCGGGTTCCGGGGATGAGGCGTCCCCTATGCTGGTGGTGGCGGACGGGGATAGCGGCTATGCCATCCGCATTTATATGGAAGACGGAAAGCTTTTGGAGGAGTATGGCTCTCTGAAAGCGGCTCCTAATTCTTCGGCGGCTCAGGAGATCGGAAGGACGGAGGTTTTTCAGGTGGAAGAGCTGAAGGAAGGAACATTTGCGATTACCACGGATGACGGCAGGACGTTGTTTTCAGTCAGAAGTGGCGGCAGGGCGCTGTTTTCGGTTAGATGATAGGATCGTGGCAGGGAATGTCGTTTTTGGGTAGATGAGGAGGTGGCGGCAGATGAGCGTTGATGGAGAGAAAAAGCTGATGGCGGTCACAGAGCGTGATGATAGAAAAGAAGATGATGATAAGGGCGGGAGAGGCCAGGTCACTGCTTTTTATATAGAGACGCTGGTTCTGGCAGCGGTATTTTTGATGGTGATTGTGGTTCTGGCACAGATATTTTCTCTGGCTGTCCGTATGAGTGGCCGGGCAGAGGATTTGACCTGCGCCGTGCGTCTGGCGGAAAACGCTGCGGAGGCGGTGGCGGCTTCGAAAAGTGCCGAGGAGTTGGCTTTTCTGCTGGATGAAAACGGAAATGCCGGACTTGGGGAGGACGGATGTGTATACGCGGCCTATGACCGCACCATGAATCCGGAATCCGGCGGGGCGGTTCAGGTGGAAGCAACTTGGGAGCCGAAGAATGACGGCTGTGTGGAGAGTGTGATCACGGTTTGCCGTGCAGGGGATTCTGAGCCGATTTACACGCTGACGACTGCAGTTTATGTTATGGAGGAGGAAGGCGAAATGCAAAGCATTTTCTGAAGAGGCCTTCCGACGAAATGCCCGCGAGCGAACGGGCGCTACCTTAAGGGGGGGAAGGCGAATGAAGCATATTCCGATAAAGCTTGGACCGTTGGCGCTTTTGCTGACGGTCATCAGCATATGCATGACGGTGCTTGGGCTTTTGACCTTTGCGACGGCCAGAGGTGATCTCAGTCTGGCGGAAAAACATGGAGATACGGTACGCCTCCGCTATGAGCTGGAAGCTGAGGGGCAGGCATTTCTCGGGGAAGCATGCAGGGCAATAGCGGACTATGAGGATGATGCGAAGGACACTGGCTTGCGCGAAATGTCTGATACGAATCTGACAGATTCCGGGAGCTTGGCAAAGGAACAGACTATTCTGGCAGCGCTTGCAGGTCTAGAGGGCGTGGAGGTTGGAGATGACGGCGTGGTAAGAAAATTGCTGAAACGGGATCAGTTTACCTTATCGGTCGGGCTTGCGCCGGATGAAGAAGGGGGAGTTAGAGTTGTGGATTGGAGCATACAAAAAGCATGGGAAGCGGATTCAGGAATCGGCAACCTCTGGTCCGGGGATTAGGAGACAGGAGCAGAAGGCAAATGCGCGGGTAAGTGTGCGGGAAAACAGGAAGAAAGATGTGGAGGAAAGCATGGAGATTACGATACAAACTATATTAAAAGCTGCAGTAGAGGATGAAAATGTTTCCGATATTTTTCTGATTGCAGGACTTCCGGTGACGATGAAGCGCAGCGGTCACCAGAAGCGACTGAATGACGCGCCTCTGATGCCGGATACGATTCGGCAGCTGGTGGATGAGATTTACCGGGAAGGAAAGCGGGAGAGAGTGAAGCTGGATCGTGGAGAGGATGACGATTTTTCCCTTTCCATGCCGAGACAAAAGATGGAAGGCGGATTTTTCCCGGGCGGACGGTTTCGTGTAAACGTGTTCCGTCAGAGAGGGTCTCTGGCGGCGGTGATCCGTGTGATTCGTTTCGGTCTTCCGGATGCCGAGCTGCTTGGGATTCCGGAGGATGTGCTTTCTCTGGCAGATAATGGAGGAGGTCTGGTGCTGGTAACCGGGGCGGCCGGTACCGGTAAGTCCACGACCCTGGCCTGCATGATTGATCGGATCAATGACAGCCGGGACTGTCATATCATTACCATGGAGGACCCCATCGAGTATATTCACAGACACAAGAAAGCGATTGTAACCCAGCGCGAGATTTCCATTGATACTCCGGGTTACTCCGAGGCGCTGCGTTCCGCTCTTCGGGAGAGTCCAGATGTAATTTTTTTAGGGGAGATGCGGGATTTCGAGACAATGTATGCCGCCTTGATTGCGGCGGAGACCGGTGTTCTTGTGTTCAGCACGCTTCATACGAGCGGCGCGGCGGATACGATCAATCGTATTGTGGATGTGTTCCCGGACAAGGAGCAGGCAAGGACGCAGCTTGCCCAGGTGCTGCGGGCTGTGGTATGTCAGCAGCTGGTGCCCTCCACAGAGCTGGATGACAACGGAAATCCGATTCGGATTCCGGTATTTGAGATCATGAAAGTGACGGATGCCATTAATAATATGATACGGGAGAATAAAGTCAATCAGCTGGATGCTATGATGCAGTCCGGGGCAAGCGACGGGATGTGTACCATGGACGGTAGTCTTTTAAAGCTTTTTGGGAAGAAACGCATCGATCGTGCTACCGCGCTGAAATACCGCACGCATTATGGACATGAATATATGGAGAAGCGGTTGGATGAGATAAGGTAAAAGGAAATGAAAACAAGGGGGTCATTTGATAGAATTTATGAGGTTGTGCGCCAGATTCCGGCGGGCAGGGTGGCGACCTATGGGCAGATTGCGGCGCTGGCAGGGAATAAGCGCTGGGCGCGTGTGGTCGGTTATGCCTTGCATGTGAATCCTGATCCGGAGCATATACCATGTTTTCGGGTGGTCAACCGTCGGGGAGAGGTGTCTTCTGCTTTCGCATTTGGCGGTGGAAACCGTCAGATTGAGCTGCTTGAGGCGGAGGGCATTCCCTGTGCGGATGGAGTGGTGGACCTGAAAAAATATCAGTGGACGAGGCGTGCCCTGGAAGAGCTGGAACATTTGTAGGTTACGCAGTGCGTATTTATCTCTGCGGTAAATGAGGTATGGAGATGTTTTGGCATGTATTTTCCGACTCTTTGACCCTGACCATAGATATTCCAGTCATTTACAAGGCGGATGATTGAGGTGTAGCGGACGTGTGCTGATTGGGGACAACGCAGATAATTACCGGAATATCATGGTTCAGGGCGTGTGTGCCCTTGTTCACAGAGGGTATATGTGATTGCGGGAGAAAGATAGTCACGTCTATGGAATTTTGATATGGTGAAAGGGCCGTGTGATGATAAAAAATATTGTGATGGACATGGGAAATGTGTTGCTCGCATATGATCCCTTTGTGATTTTAAATCGTGTCTGTGAAAATGAGTGTGAAAAGAAGCTGATACTGGAGTATCTTTTTGAGGGGGAAGTGTGGGAGATGGGCGACCGTGGCGAAATTACCAACGAGCAGCGCTATGAGCTTGTAAAACCTCGGCTGCCGGAGAATTTGCATTCAAAGTTGAAAATATGTGTGGAACAGTGGGATATCTGCATGGAGCCTGTTACCGGAGCAAAGGAATTTTGTGAGAGACACAGGGGAGAAGGCTATGGGATGTATGTGCTCTCGAATGCTTGCAATCGTTTCCATACATACTTTCCAAAGCAGTTCGGATGTGATTTTTTTGACGGAATTATAGTGTCCTCGGACGTGCATCTGGTCAAGCCCGATGTACGGATCTATAAGCTTTTATGTGAAACTTACAGTCTTATCCCGCAGGAGTGCGTTTTTATTGATGACCGACCGGAGAATGTCGAAACGGCAAAGGCTGCCGGTATGCAGGGGATTGTTTTTTCGGGGGATTATGAGGTTTTGGAGGCAGATTTGCATGACTGTTGCAAAGCTTGTAAAGGGAAGGTATAATGTTAATAGAGATACTCTGCAAGGGGATGCTTGTCAACAAATGAAGAAAGGAAAAGCATGGCAGAAACGAATCTGGCAAAGACGCTTGTATGTGTAGATGAAGCGGCTTCCTATGATACAAATATAAAATTTTTGCTTGCGGATAAACAGGTTCTGGCCCGCATTTTAAAATATGCAGTTTCCGAATTTCAGGATCTGGCGATCGATGAGATTATGGCGTGCATCGGTGATGAGATTGAAATTGGAACGAAACCGATAGATGCGGGACTGTCAAATCTGGGACGTGTGCACTTGGCCGCGACAGAAGATAATGTTCCGGGAGAGGGTGTTATTTTCTTTGATATTCGTTTTAGCGCTTATCTTGGAATGTCCGAAATGAAATTTTTGATAAATATTGAGGCACAAAAATCATCTGATCCTAAAAAGCTGGGATATCATCTGGAAAATCGGGTTATATTTTATCTCGCGAGAATGATTTCTGCCCAGAAGCAGACAGAATTTTATCACAGTGATTATGATAGTCTAAAGCCTGTACGAAGTATCTGGATTTGTATGGATAGCGGGGATGACGGCGATTTGATTGAGGAAATCGGTTTGGGTCGGAGAACTGTTTTTGGAAATAGCAGTAAGGAATATCATATAAACCTGATGAAAGGAATTATGATTCATGTCAGGAGTGCGGAAAATCGGCAGACTTCAAAGAATATTTTAATTAACATGTTAGAACAGTTACTTTCCGGGATGGATCTGGACGAAAAGAAGCGGATTTTAACGGAAGAGTATGGGATGCTTATGACGGCGGAGTTGGAAGGGAGGATGCGTACAATGTGTAATTTGTCGGAGGATCTTATTGAGAGAGCTGCCAGCAAAGCGATTAAAGAAGGTATGGCGAAGGGAATTGAGCAGGGAATCAAGCAGGGAATCAAGCAGGGAATCAAGCAGGGAATCGAAACCGAGCGCACCGATGCAATTGAACGGATGCTGAAGGCAGGTGCGACAAAGCAGCAGATTGTTTCTTATGGTTATACGGAGGAGGAATTTTTACATGTGGAGCGCTTGTTAGCGGTAAGCGTATAACGCAGGTAATTTGAAAGAGCTATTAAAAACAGGAGAGCTGACGTGCATCGGATGTGCGCGGCTCTCCTGTTTTGTGTGAAGATTTATTTTGTGAGCAGCAGCATAATGTCATTGGAACGTTTCATGAACTTCGTCATAGCATCCGGCGCCAATGGCTGGTTGCTGATCATGGCAAGGTCATAGAGCTGTTCACAGAACATGGTGGTGTGCTCAGGTTCCTTATTGTTTAAAATAAACTGTACGAGCGGATGGTTGTAATTCAGCGTCAGTGTGTAGTCGCCGCCAAACATGGAGGCATCCATACCCATGCCGCCCATGGAGTACATTTTCATCATATCCTGCATCCGCCGTCCTTCCTCGGACAAAGTGATAATAGAAGGAACATCAGCATTTTTCAGCTTTTGCACCTGGATGGTGAGCTTTTCATTGTTCAGCGCTTTTGCAAAGATCTCTTTTAAGGAGTCTGTGGCGTCCTTCAGTTCGTCGTCGGAGGTCTTCTCAGTCAGCGTATCAGTCACGTCAGCATCAATACGCATAAATTTGTACTTATCATTGCGCCGCTCTAACTGTGTGATGAAGGAGCTGTCGATATTGTGGTCGAGAATGACGGCATCCGTACCTTGCTCACGGAACAGGTTGATATATTGGCTCTGCTGATTCTTGTCTGTGACATAGTAGATCACGGAGCGCTCGTCCTTGTATTCTTCGGGAGTATCATCCTTACTTTCGGTGTCAGAGGAAGCGGTATCGGTACCGTCTGTCTCTTTGGACTCGGCAGAATCTGTATCTGCGCCCTCAGTATTCTCTTTGCCCTCGTCCCCAGTGGTTTCTTCCTCCGCAGGCTTTAAGATCTCCGGAAGGGTAAGGTATTTGTCATCAATATTTTTAAACAGGATGTAATCATTCATCTTGTCACAGAACTTCTCGTCCTTCAGACAGCCGAACTTGATGAAGGGACTGATATCGTCCCAGTATTTTTCATAGCTTTCCTTTTCGGTTTTGCACATGCCGATGAGTTTGTCTGCGACTTTCTTGGTAATATACTCCGAAATCTTTTTTACAAAGCCGTCATTCTGGAGTGCGCTGCGGGAGACGTTCAGCGGCAGGTCAGGGCAGTCGATGACACCCTTTAAGAGCATCAGAAACTCGGGGATGACCTCCTTGATATTATCCGCGATAAATACCTGATTGTTGTACAGCTTGATCGTTCCCTCAATGGAATCATACTCGGTATTGATCTTTGGGAAGTACAAAATTCCCTTGAGGTTAAACGGATAATCCATATTCAGGTGAATCCAGAACAGTGGCTCCTTATAATCGTGGAATACATCGCGATAAAATTTGCGGTACTCCTCGTCCGTGCAGTCTTTCGGATTTTTGCCCCACAGTGGTGTGGTATCGTTCAGCGCTACAGGCCGCTTTACAATCTTAAGCTTTTCCGTGGCGGGAGAAATCTCCACGATTTCCTTTTCCCCGTTCTCGTTTTCCTTCTCCTCGGTTTTGGCCTCTTCAACGATCGTCTCGATGACGGTGTCGGTATCCAGCTTATCAGCGGGATCGATCGTCTCGTATTCTTCCGGTGCGTTTGCCTTGCTCAGATAGATGGGAGTCGGCATGAAAGAGCAGTATTTTTCAAGAACCTCCCGTGCGCGGTACTCGTTGGCATACTCCAGACAGTCTTCATTCAAAAACAGGGTGATAGTCGTTCCAACCTCTTCCTTGATGCCGTCTGTCATGGAAAACTCCGTGCCGCCGTCACACTCCCAGTGGACGGCACTGGCGTCGTTCCGATAGGAGAGTGTGTCAATGTGTACTTCGTCGGCAACCATGAATGCAGAATAAAAACCCAGTCCGAAATGGCCGATGATCTGGTCTTCGTTTGCCTTGTCCTTGTATTTACTGATGAAATCCGTAGCGCCGGAGAATGCGATTTGATTGATATACTCCTCAACCTCGTCAGCGGTCATGCCAAGACCATTGTCAGTGATCGTGACCTTTTTGTTGTCGGGGTCTACGATGATCTGCAAATTTGGCTTGTAGTCTGCGGGCAGGTCAAACTCGCCCATCATGTCCAGCTTTTTCAGCTTGGTAATGGCGTCACAGCCGTTGCTCACAAGCTCACGATAAAAAATATCCTGATCGGAATAGAGCCATTTTTTAATGATAGGGAAAATGTTTTCGCTGTTAATGGAAAGATTTCCGTGTTTGTCACTCATTGTGAATCACTCCTTGTTCTCTTTTTTGTAACTGTTCAGCGGCAGGCCGTGGAGGGCATGGGAATGCATCTCTCGTCGATCCGGTGTGCAGGGAACAGTTGTCGGTTCTTTGAATGTCATTACTTAGTTTAACGCGTGCAGAGACAAATGTCAACAATAAATTAGCACTCTTTTTGAATGAGTGCTAACAACTTGGCCTTGTCCGCACACATTTTTGTATAAGGCATAGAATAAGATGAACAATTGTGTGACAACAGCCGGCAGGGATCGTGCCGGAAGAGATCTGCAATACAGGAAAATTCAGGAAGCCTGAAACTCCAGCACATCCCGCTGGAAGCGTTTCGGAATCATCTGTGACTGCAGGCCGGCGTTTTTTCGCGCTTCGATGGTAATATTGCGGAAAAAGGTGATCCAGAGACTCTGAAAGTGTGCTTCCTCAGCGGAAAAATGTTTTGTCTGAGCGACGTCAAGGTTATCGGTATCGGCAAGGAAAAAGCTTTTATGTGCCGGGTGCAGTACGGCAATTTGGCGGGTTTCGTCGTAGATCATGAAATTTTCTTCTGGGAGCCGGTCGGAAAAATGCTCGCCTAAAATCGGCAGTACGTGGTGCTTTGGATGGATGGAAGAGAAGAGGATGCCGTTTTCCAGCTCCTGAAAGCGCACAAAGCCCAGCAGGTGCATCGCCTCTTTTCCGGTGGCGCGGCACAGCTCGAATACCCGATAAACGCATGGCTCACCCAGTGAGAGAAGGGTCTTTGTACCGTCGCCGCAGGCAAGGGCAAGAGAGATCGTTCCGTAGATGGCATCTGCCTTGTCTATGGTGCTTTTTCCCTTCACTTCCCCAGACATGGCTGCCTGATAGATTGTCTCGTAAAATTCCTGGCCAAAACGGGATTTTAAGGTACGGGCAACTTTTACGGCTTTTTCATGATCCGCTTTTACCGGGAGATATTGGGTGAAAAGCGAGAGATTATCCGGCTCATGTGCCTGCAGATGGATCTCGTTGCGCGGGTACCTGTCCGCGTAAGCGTCGTAGACGCCGGTGAGAATACCGTCAATAGAGTTTTCGCAAATATAAGTGTACATGAGATTGATCCTTTCTGAGATTATAAACGGTTATAGTTTGGCACCGTGCGGGTGTGGGCCGGCATAGCGGTAGAAGCTTCCGGCTTGCCGGAGAGAGTCATGCCTGATATGCTGTCAGACCGCCTGGTTTATGCCGAGAAACGCCGTGTCGAAGAGGGAAAGCTGCTCATAGCCTGCATGGCGTATCTCCTTTGGAATCTGTGTTTTGTCCGTAAGAAGCTGTCTGGTGATATAATCTTCCTCGATGCGGACAGGGTACATCATACGTCCCTTGCATGTAATAAAATAGAGTGCACGCTTTAACACAACACCGATCTTTTTTAGGTCTTCAAAGTCAAGGAGGCCCGTTCGTCTGGCAGCGACGATACGGCGGGCGGAGAGATAGCCGATGCCCGGTACGCGCAGGAGTGTCTGATAGGCAGCGCGGTTGATCTCCACCGGAAACAGCTCCAGGTGCCGCAGCGCCCAGTCACATTTCGGGTCTAAATAGACGTTAAAGTCGGGGCGTGTTTCATCCAGCAGCTCGTCCGCGCGAAAATGATAATAGCGCAGCAGCCAGTCTGCCTGATAGAGCCGGTGTTCCCGCAGCAGCGCGGGGGTAGCGGCCGGGGCGGGGAGTGTATCGTCTCCGGTCAGGTTTACGAAGGTCGAGAAGAACACGCGTTTTAAGGCAAAGCGGTCGTAGAGGCTTTCTGTAACCTTCATGATCTGGTAATCGTTTTCGGGCGTGGCTCCAATGATCATCTGCGTGCTTTGGCCGGCGGGAACAAATCGCTTTTGTCTGGGATCGATACCGGCAAAACGCACCGCAGCGGAGAGGCTGTGGCTGGAAGGTGCGGACAGCTCGTGTGATTCCAGCAAGGCACCTGCCTGAATGCCGTTTTGTATCTGGCGCATGGGACGAAGAATGGTTTTACGGTTCTTGCACGGGGCAAGGGTGCGAAGTCCCTCAGCCGTGGGAAGCTCCAGATTGATACTCATGCGGTCGGCGAGATAACCGGTATATTCGAGAAGCTGCGGGCTGGATCCCGGAATCGCCTTAACGTGGATATAACCGTTAAAATCATAGCGCCTCCGCAGCAGATACAGCGTTTGAAACAGCAGTTCCATGGTTCGGTCAGGACTGTCCACGATACCGGAGCTTAGGAAAAGTCCTTCGATATAATTGCGGCGGTAAAACTGTGTTACGAGGGTGCAGATCTCATCGGGAGTAAAGGTGGCGCGGGGCAGGTCATTGTTACAATTGTTCTGACAGTAGGCGCAGTTATAGATACAGTGGTTAGTCATAAGTATCTTTAAAAGGGAGATACAGCGTCCGTCTCCGGCAAAGCTGTGACAGATACCGGGGGCGAGGGCGTTGCCCATGCCGTGTCCCCTGCCTGCGCGGTCCACACCGCTGGAGGTGCAGGCGACATCATATTTCGCGGCATCCGTTAAAATCGCGAGTTTTTCCATTAAATCTGATTGTATGCAAAGCTCCATGGCTGGCCTCCTGGGTCGTAGAGTAGTAGGTACAATCGTTCAGCGAAGCGTTCATACATGATTAACCGGAATCCTGAACAATTACCCGGAACAATTAAAAATTAGTTCTTGACAATTAAGAACGTCTGTTCTATCATGACTATATCACAAAAACAAATAGAACGCAAGTTCGAATTTGAAAATTTTTAGCGATAACTGATAAGTACTGGGGAAGCCATAGTTTTTGCCTATAATATTATTGCGCTGCAAGCAGCGGGGTATGTAACCCTCCCGGCATACCAAATTTCGCATAAATATGGCTGCTTGGCTCGTTGGTCGAGGGAATAAAATACAGAAAGGCGGCATTTCATCCGTTATCATGAAAGTAGCATGGATAATGGGAAGGAATAAGGGATACGGGCAGGAGATAGACGCTGTAAAAAATTTAGCCGATTTGCAAAAACGGGAAGCCTGCGCGGTAGGAGGGGATGCCTTAGAGCTTACGGGGCTGGTTCTCACATCGGAGGAAATTTAAGAATAATTATAGACGATCTGCAAAAAAGCTCTGTTATGAAACAGGGTTTACCTGTATCACTAACAAAGCTTTTTGCTCTCATGCGGGAATTCTGTAATCGGATTTCTGTGTGGCTTTTATGTTCTGGCGAGCGACATTTTACATAAACGGATATTCAAAAATACCCTTTACAACGTCATCTTCGACATTGAAGAAAAACGGCATACGCATTTCGTCGAAGGAAGGGTAGGTTGACAGATATTTTTCAAAGATTGAGCGGTCCATTGTGGCACAGTACCATCCCGAGTCCGGGTCTTGTGCGTTTTCCACAAATTCTCTGCTCCAATCGATAAATATATAGGAGGTTTGATCTGTACGCTGCCATGTTACGAGTTTTGAATTGTCCATGTTGATATGATAGCCGTTCGGCATATCCGACTCTGTAAGCCCAAGCTCTTTGACGCGTTCGGCGTTATCGTCTGTGATAAATTCCACTACCTCGACGGTTAGCGTATCCTCTGTCATGCCGCGGATGATGCCGCAGATAGGATATGTATTTGCCCAGTCGGGTGTGAACGAAATGCCGTAGCAGGCGGGATATTCGTCCCAGATATTATCGCCGTCCATGTCATTGTAAACGTGCCAGCCTTCCAGAGATACTGCGTAGGTTCCGGCCCGCCGTCCTGCCATCTGTCCGTTTTTTCCCTCGTCGTTGGCAAAGCGCAGATCAAATGCATAGCATGACCTTCCGTCGAGTTCGAGTTTTTTTGCTGTTTCGGTATCCCATTCCATGGGTTCGCCGCCCTCGTTCATCATGCCTTCCCGCAGGTGGTTGATGGTGGTGAGGTAGATGGTGAGCTTTTCCATTGCGGTGTTTATTTCACTGTTTGGCATGTCTGAACTGCCAGCCTCTGCGGAGGTGGCAAACATCAGCACAACTGATATGAGTATGGCTGCGCTGATGAGCGATGCCGCCAGAGTTAATTTTTTTGTTTTCATAATCGCTGTGATCCTTTCTTCGATTGCATTTTTACTGAAATTGTTGCAAAGGGGCGTAAGCCCGCTTTTTTCCTCCTCCATGCCGATGAGGGTGAGTGCGTAAGACGAGCGGGAGTCCGGTCCCAGACGACGCACAAGGCATTCGTCGCAGGATAGCTCAATATCCCGGTTGAATAAAATATACATCACCCAGACAAGGGGATTAAACCAGTGGATGGTCAGTACGGCAGCTGCGATCAGCTTTGTGAGCGCATCCCACCTGCGAATGTGGATATATTCGTGTGTGAGTATATATTGGATTTGTTCCCGGTTCTTCCAGTTTGTTTTCCACGGCAGCAGTATGACCGGGCAAAAGACGCCATAAGTCAGGGGCGCTGCGATTTGGTCGGACTGCCGAATTTCTATGGGGCGTCTGAGCGGATGGGAGTGCAGCCATTCCTGTGCAAGCTCATTCGAGACAGGAAGAGAGATGCGAAATTCCATCCGGCAGCGTATATAAGATGCGGCAAAGCAGGCCGCAATCAGGAAGGCTCCGATACAGTAGACGATCAGCAACAGCGGTATCGTATGCTTTGGCTCGGGTGCAGCCGGGGAGATTTCCACGGGAGGTGGGCTCTGGCCGGTGGGCGGGAGAAACGCGGCCGCCGGTGTCCCGGTAAAAGTGTCATGGATCGGCGCATTCCTTTCCAGCAGAGAATATACACTGAATATGGATGGAATGGAAAACGGCAGGAGCAGACGTATCATGCTGATTTCCCACAAAATCAAAAATACTTTTTTTGGCAGACGGTTGATCGCTACAGCGCGTATCAGTGTGATTGCCAGGATCAGTACCGCACCGGAAAAGCTTAGTTGCAGTAGTGACATAATCATCACCTCACTCCATGTTTTCTACGATCTGTTTGAGTCGGTTGATCTGCTCGGCGGACAGCTTCTTTCTGCCGAGCAGGGCGGCGAACAGTTTGTCGGCGGAGCCGTCATAAATTTTGTTGATCAGCTCGTCTGTTTCAGCCTGCTGCACTTCTTCCTTGGGAATGAGGGCGTGGCATATAAAATTTGGTTCGGAACGCTCGATTGCCCCCTTTTTGATGCAGCGTTTGATGATGGTGTAAGTGGTGTTGACGTTCCATCCGGTCTCTTCCTTTAAAATACCGGCGATGTTTTTGGCGGTGGTGTCACCCTCCTGCCAGAGAACATTCATGACCTTTAGTTCCGAGTCAAAAAGTTTGATGTCCATGATAATTCCTCCCTTCATAAGACTGCAGTAGTTTGTTCTTGTAATAAGACTACCACAGTCTTATATAGCTGTCAATAAGAAAAAAGGGATTGACGAAAAAAAATCTAAGGTCTAAAATACCATTTTATAGTATGGTACATTTATAATTGTCCCAAACAGTCATTTAGATTCAAAATACATGGCTCCTTGCCGAGAAAGGAACACTTATGAAACATATTTTTGGAAATTTGCTGCGGCATAGGCTGTCTGTGCTTGCGATCATGCTGCTTTTGGTCCTGCAGGCGTACTGCGACCTGGCACAGCCCGGTTATACCTCGCGTATTGTGGACGTGGGCTTGCAGCAGTATGGCATAGAGGACTGTGTGATGGAGCAGATGCGTCCTGAGACGGGGGAGGCACTGCGTCTGCTGATGCCGGAGGGTAAATTTGATGAGTTCTATGCCTATAATAAAGCATCAGGTTTTTATGAACCCGGAGAGCTTACAAAGGAACAGCGGGAAGCGCTTGCCGGGCAGCTGAGGCAGCCGCTGGTTATGCTCTATGCAGGCAGTCATATGGAAGAGCTTCTGGAACAAAACGGTATGGATGCCGATGCGCTGGAAAAGAACGGCGCAGGGCAGTCAAAAAATGGCGGAATGCCCTCCGGTATGGAGGCATTATCGGCAGAAAATGGCACAGATACAGCGGAAAAAGGAAGTGTGGAGCAGCAGAAGAAAGACCAGGGGACACCCGGCATGGAACAGATTTCCATGGGATTCGGTGAGATCAGCGATTCCATTCTGGAGCAGATTGCAGTTCAGCGTGTGCTGGAGGAATACGAGGCATGCGATGTGGATTTAGATTGGATGCAGCGCAGTTATCTCCTGAAAACGGGTGCGAAAATGCTGGGTTTGTCGATTCTGATGCTGGCAGCTGCCATCGCCTGCGGCTATCTGTCCGCAAAAACCGCGGCGAAGATTGGTATGGAGCTGCGAGGAAGGGTATTTCAAAATGTGCTCGGATTTTCAAATGTGGAGATGAACCGGTTTTCAACCGCATCCCTTATTACGCGGAGCACCAACGACATTCAGCAGATACAGATGGTGTCTGTCATGCTGCTGCGAATGGTGCTCTATGCGCCGATTCTCGGTATCGGGGGTGTTTTGAAGGTTATGGCCACAAGAACGGGTATGGGATGGATCATTGTTGTGGCAGTGGTTGCCATTACGTCACTCGTGCTTATTTTGATGGGAATCACTCTGCCAAAGTTTAAGATCATGCAAAAGCTGGTGGACCGTCTGAACCTGGTATCCAGGGAGATTCTCACGGGGCTTCCGGTCATTCGTGCGTTTTCGAGGGAAAAGTTTGAGGAGGAACGCTTTGATGTGGCGAACAAGAATCTCATGTCCACGCAGCTTTTTGCAAACCGGGTGATGACAATGATGATGCCCGCGATGATGCTGATTATGAACGGCGTGAGCGTGCTCATCGTGTGGGTTGGCGGCCACGGCATTGATGTGGGAAATCTTCAGGTCGGGGACATGATTGCGTTTATCACGTATACCATGCAGATCATTATGTCGTTTTTGATGATTACGATGATCTCCGTTATGCTGCCCCGCGCGGGGGTCGCTGCGGAACGTATTGACGAGGTGATCCGCACGGACAGCTCGATAAGTGATGCGGCGAAGACGCGGGATGCGGAGCGCGGCGTTTGGCATGGAAGGGTGGAATTCTCGGATGTGAGCTTTCGCTATGCAGGTGCCGATGAGAATGCTTTAGAGCATATCTCGTTTGTTGCACAGCCGGGAAAGACGACGGCGATTATTGGGAGTACCGGCTGCGGGAAAAGTACGCTGGTTCATCTGATTCCGCGTTTTTATGATGTGACGGGCGGAAAAATTACGCTGGATGGAATTGATATCAGGGAGCTGTCACAGGCAAAGCTGCGTAGTCTGCTTGGAATCGTGCCTCAGAAGGGCGTACTCTTCTCCGGGGATATTGCATCGAATCTGAAATTCGGCGGCGATGATATCAGCGATGCGCAGATGCGGGAGGCCGCGGAGATTGCGCAGGCGCTTGACTTTATTGAAGAAAAGAAAGACGGCTTCCACAGCGAGATCGCACAGGGCGGAACGAATGTGTCCGGCGGGCAGAAGCAGCGTCTATCCATCGCCCGGGCCATCGCTAAGCAGCCGAAAGTGCTGATTTTCGATGACAGCTTTTCTGCCTTGGACTATAAGACGGACGCTGCGCTGCGAAAGGCGCTGGCGAGAAAGACGGGGGATGCTGCCGTGATCATTGTCGCGCAGCGCATTAACACGATTTTGCATGCAGATCAGATTCTTGTGCTGGAGGACGGACAGATCGTCGGCAAGGGCACGCATGAAGAGCTGCTGGCAGGCTGCGAGGCATATCAGGAAATTGCAGGCTCGCAGATGTCTGAGGAAGAGTTGAGAGGAGGTGTCCGCTGATGGCAGAAAGAGCAAACAGGAGCGGTCATGGACCGATGGGGCATGGATCCGGCATGCCGGTTGAGAAGGCAAAGGATTTTAAGGGTACGCTTGGAAAGATGATGACTTATATGAGCAGCTACAGGCCGGCACTCATCGTTGTGATGATTTTTGCGGTTGCGAGCACGGTGTTCAATGTGGCAGGACCTAAGATTTTAAGCCGTGCGACCACGGAGCTGTTTAACGGCCTGATGGGGAAATTGTCGGGTGGCAGCGGCATCGATTTTGCGAGGATCGGGAGTATTCTGCTGTTTCTTCTGGGCATCTACGTGTGCAGCGCTGTTTTTTCCTTTGTGCAGGGTTGGATTATGACACACATTTCACAGGAGATGTCTTTTCGGATGAGGCGGGAGATTTCCGAAAAGATCAACCGCATGCCGATGAATTATTTTGAGTCCCGCACGGTGGGCGAGGTTCTCTCACGCATTACAAATGATGTGGATACGATGGGGCAAAGCTTTAACCAGGCGATTACGCAGCTTATTACCTCTGTTGCGACGATAGTGGGAGTGTTTATCATGATGCTCACCATCAGTCCGCTTATGACGCTGATCGCTCTTGTGATTTTACCGATTTCCACCGTTCTGATGCTCATTGTCATGCGGTTTTCACAGCGGCACTTTAAAAACCACCAGAAATATCTGGGGGATGTCAATGGGCAGGTGGAGGAGATCTACAGCGGACATCAGGTCGTGAAGGCGTTCAATCGTGAGGAGCAGGCGATAAAGACTTTTCAGGAGACGAACGAAAAGCTTTACGAGTCTGCGTGGAAATCCCAGTTTTTGTCCGGTATGATGCAGCCGATCATGATATTTGTCGGAAATCTCGGCTACGTGGCGGTAGCGATTTCCGGCAGCTTTCTCGCGGCAAAGCGTGTGATAGAGGTGGGGGATATTCAGGCGTTCATTCAGTATGTGAGAAATTTTACTCAGCCGATCACGCAGCTGGCGCAGATTTCAAATATGCTGCAGTCCATGGCGGCAGCGGCGGAGCGCGTGTTTGAGTTTTTGGAGGAGGAAGAGGAGAAAAGTCTTGCGGAGCATCCGGTGCAGATCGCGGAGGCAAAGGGAGACGTATCTTTTTCGCATGTGCAGTTCGGCTATCAGCCTGACCGGATGATTATTCACGATTTCAGCAGCGAAGTAAAGGCGGGGCAGATGGTGGCCATCGTCGGTCCTACCGGAGCCGGAAAGACGACGATGGTGAAGCTGCTTTTACGTTTCTATCATGTGAATCAGGGGGCCATCTATGTAGACGGTCATGATATCCGCGACTTTAACCGTGACGATCTGCGCAGGCAGTTCGGCATGGTATTGCAGGATACGTGGCTGTTTCAGGGCACGATCATGGAAAATATCCGTTACGGCAGGCTGGATGCCACGGATGAGGAGGTTATTGCAGCGGCGAAAGCGGCGCATGCCCATCACTTTATACAGACGCTTCCGGGCGGCTATCAGATGGAGTTAAACGAGGAGGCGAGCAATGTGTCCCAGGGACAAAAGCAGCTTCTCACCATTGCCCGGGCCATTCTTGCAGATAATCCGATCATGATTCTGGATGAGGCAACCAGCTCTGTGGACACGAGGACTGAGCAGCGCATTCAAAAGGCGATGGATAATCTGATGAAGGGCAGAACGAGTTTTGTGATTGCGCATCGCCTTTCCACGATCAAAAATGCGGACTTGATTCTTGTAATGCGGGATGGAGACATCATCGAGCAGGGAACTCATGCACAGCTGATTGCCAGAGAGGGATTTTATGCGCAGCTCTACCGGAGCCAGTTTGAGCAGGCGGGTGCGCCGGCATAATTTATTCCGCGTAAAATTCATTGATATTTAACCGCAACAGTAATATATTTTGCTTAGTGCGACAGCACCATTTGACGAATACCGCGAGGGTCAAATACAAAATGACGAAGGGCGCAGGAGAGAGATTATACTGCCGCTTATAGACGAGGCGCAGGATTCACATGAACCATGATGTGCTTGACTTTGGGGAAATGCTGTTCGATGGCATCGTGGACGGCTTCCGCGATGCGGTGAGATTCCCGGAGGGTTTTGTTTCCGTCCGCGCAGATTTCGATATCCACATAGATTTTGTTGGCAAACACGCGGGTCATGAGCATATCGATTCCCTCAACGCCGGAGATGGAAAGGGCACAGTCCCGGATGCTCTCTTCGGTGGTCTCGTCACAGGCCCTGTCAACCATCTTGTCGATTGCATCCATGAAAATGTCGTACGACGCTTTTACGATAAATATGCAGATCACCAGACTGGCCACGGAGTCCAGCACCGGGAAGCCCAGCCTGGCGCCGGCAATACCGATGAGCGCTCCAACAGAGGAAAGAGAATCGGAGCGATGGTGCCATGCATCGGCCATCAGTGCGCCGGAGTCAATTTTTCTGGCGTATGCTCTGGTGTACCAGAACATCGCTTCCTTTGTGACGATGGAGACGATGGCCGCCGCCAGCGCCAGAACGCCCGGGATGGCCAGGTGCTCGTATGCCCCTGAAAAAATGTTTTTGCAGGCATCCCAGCCGATACATAAGCCCGTGATAAAAAGTACGGTTGACAGAATAATGGCGGCGACACATTCCATGCGTTCGTGGCCGTAGGGGTGTTCCTTGTCAGATTTTTGGCTGGCAATCTTCACGCCGATAATGACAACGACAGAGCTGAACACGTCCGAGGCGGAGTGGACCGCGTCGGAGATCATCGCGCCCGAGTGGGCGAAAATACCTGCCAGCAGCTTGCACACGGAGAGAATCAGGTTCCATGCAATGCTGACAAGGGAGACGTGGGTGGCAATCTGCTCATATTCTTTTTCGGCTGCATTTGCCGGCATACGTTCGTTTTCCATTCGTTTCATAAGTTTCCCCTTTGATAAATTTTCAGGATAGAAAAAGGATATATTGGTGTGAAATTGATCCGGATCATTTTTCGTTTCCTTGCACTATAGCATATGCAGGGGAGCGGTGCAAGTGTTTTTTCGCCGCAGGAAAAGAATCCGGCAGACAGGAGTAGATATATTTATGACAGAAAAATTTTTGGCGTTTTGCTATATTGGTATTTTGCTGTCCGCTGCGTGCATGGATCTAAAAACGAGACGGATCGATGACCGGTTTTTAGCGGGAATACTGGTGATCGGGCTTTTGTCTCTGCGCACGAACCCGGGGCTTACCCTGGCTGAGCGTCTCATCGGTATCTTTGCAGTGTCGCTGCCGATGCTGATTCTCTCTGTAGCTGTTTTAGGCGCATTCGGCGGCGGGGATATCAAATTGATGGCGGTCAGTGGTTTTTTGCTCGGATGGAGAAGCATCCTTGTTGCAATGCTTTTGGGTTTGTTTCTGGGCGGATGCTGTGCGCTCATTTTGCTGTTGTGCAAAAAAGTAAAACGGAAGGATTGTATAGCTTTCGGGCCGTTTTTGGCGGCAGGACTTGCTATCGCATATTTTTGGGGAGATCAGATCGCGGCCTGGTATTTGTCCGTCGGGCGTATCATTGAAATCTGACAGGATCATGCGGCGAAATTTGTGGTTGACAATGTTGTCTAATGATGTTAGAGTATAGGTGTCTAAAGATATTAGACACACGCGCGTGAGAAGGAAGTTACAAAAAGAGCAGTGATAAAGAAATCGACATGCCCGAAACGAAAGCGAGTGGGCGCCGTATGAGAAGGAGGATGTTTTATGGAGGCTTATAAACTGGGAGAAATGGAGGCACGTTTTGCCGACCTGATCTGGGAGCATGCTCCCATCCGCTCGGGAGAGCTGACGAAGCTGTGTGAGGATAAATTCGACTGGAAGCGCACCACGACCTACACGATGCTGAAACGGCTTTGTGAGCGGGGGATATTTGTGAATGAGAGCGGTATGGTAAATGTAAAGATGACGAAGGAGGAGTTTCAGTCCGGTCAGGGCAGCTCCTTTATCGAGGAGCATTTTGATGGCTCGCTGCCGCTGTTCCTGGCCGCATTTTCCAGAAAGAACAAGCTGAGTAAGGAGGATGTGGAAAAGCTGCAGCAGATGATTGACTCTTACAGTAAGGAGGATGCGTGATGATTGAGGGTTTGCTTCAGATGAGTGCTATGGGTGCGATTGTGACCTTGGCAGTGCTGCTCCTTCGGCTGTGTTTGCGCCGTGCGCCCAAAATTTTTTCCTATGCGCTGTGGTCGATCGTGCTGTTTCGGCTGCTGTGCCCCGTTTCGGTGGAGCTTCCGGTTTCCGTGTTTAACCTGCTGGAATGGAACCGGCTTGCGTCTGTGCAGAAGGAGGTTTCCGTTTCGGATCAGCTGGGTTCCAGGAGCGAGCCTGGAAACGGGCAGGCGGTTTTGATGGAATCGGAAAAGCAGTCGGCAGACAAAGATCCGGGGCAGGGAAAGAAAACAAACGGGAGCCATGCTTTGACGCAGGGACAGCCGAAAAATCAGGTTGTCTCGGAGATACCGGAGGAGAAGGCGGCAGACGGCTGGAAGCGTATTTGTACGGCTGTGTGGCTGGCTGGTGTGTTCGGTATGCTTGCCTATGGGGTGTATGACATGGTGCGCCTGCGCAGAAAAATCAGGGGCGCAAGCCTGGATTGTGAGAACGTTTATCTCTTGGAGGGCGTCGCGTCGCCCTTTGTGGCCGGTATTGTCCGTCCGAGGATTTACCTGCCCTACGGGCTTTCGCAAAATGAGCGGGAGTATGTACTGCTGCACGAGCGGACGCACATCAAAAGGGGCGATCCGCTGTTTCGCGCACTGGCTTTCCTGGCATTGACCCTGCACTGGTTTAACCCGTTTGTGTGGGTGGCATTCTTTGTGAGCTGCAGGGACATGGAGATGTCCTGTGACGAGCAGGTTCTGCGGAGAATGGGTGTGGAGATCAAGCGCGAGTATTCCAATTCGCTGCTGGCCATGGCACAGGGCGGAAAGCTTGTGACGAACATCTCCCTTGCGTTTGGAGAGGGAGATACGGGAAAGCGCATCCGAAATGTACTGAACTATAAAAAGGCGACGGCGCAGGTGGCCGCAGTCGGCGTGCTCGTGGTGGCACTGGCGCTTGTGGCGCTGGGAACAAATCCCGTCGAGCGGGCGGAGGCTGAGGATATCGGCAAAGATGCGGACAGGAACCCGGAGGAAGCCGTGCAGGCAGCAGATGCGGAGGAGGACAAGGGGGATACGCTGACGATGGATCTGCTCTGTGGAATGGTTGACGGGGGCGGGCTGACAGCGTGTGACTTCCGCCGGTATTCCAACGGCACTTACATCGCGCCGACGGATGACAGTCCCGATTACTACGGCGTGCGCTTTTTCTACCAGAGTGAGCAGGGCGATGCCGTGCTGGATGTTTCCTGCCAGAAAAACACCGGGGATTATATGGGTGTTCTGGACAGTATTTATCTGACGAGGCAGTGGGACGGTGAGGCGCTTCTGATTTACAGCAGGGATTCTAAGGCATACTACCGCACGGGCACACCGCCTGCCGGAGAGGAGATTCAAGCTTTTCTCACTGCGGATTTTGATATTCTGCACGAGATTTCTTTTGAGCTGCCAGACGGACTTTCGATGGAGCCGTACAAGGCGGATGTCGGTGGCATGGGCGGACGGCTGTTTTCGCCGAATGTGTACGAGGGGGAATCGCACACGCCTCTGGCCTGGATGGCGTCGGGCGTGGTGACGCGCTTTGACGCGGACCATCTGCTGGCTTGGGAGGACGGGCAGATTTCAGAGGTACGAAACTATCGGAACCATGCGGTGATAACCGGAGTGACGCAGATCTTTGGTTATACGGATACGCCTGCGATACTTGTGTCCGAGGAGTACGATCTGCATAGTCCGTCGGAGATGTATGCGCTGGATGAACAGGGAATTTCCTATGAACCCACCAGCAGCTACTGGTGCCTCTACTTAGCAAAGGAGGGAGCGTCCACCGGCTACATGATTTCCCTGAACCAGAAGAATTTCACGGAAGACGATATGCTCGCGCTGGCGAAGACGATTCGTCTTGCAGACAATGCTTCCGTGCCAAAGCGCGACAGCTCCTCACAGCAGGAGCCGGCTGCGGACGATACAGAGGGAGCAATCTCAGCCACGATATCCGTGCGTTCCGTTTCAAGGAGCCTTCCCGGTATTGACCGCTATGTGGCGCCGGACGAGACGTGGGAGGACACCTACGACGATGCGCTGATCTTTGCGGATGACTGCAAGTATTTTATCAACGACAGCCGTGATGCCATGAATGCGTATGAGGTAAACTTTGTAAAGTTCGCGGAGGCCATTGAGCAGGGCGACCCGATTTTGAACAAGGACTGTGTGGTGGAGATTCACAATCATGATCATATGGTACATTCCATTACGCTGGTCAGCGGGCGCTACCAAAACGGTGTCAGCTATGCGGTGAATACAGGCTGGGTTTGCGGCGATGATCCGGTGAAATATCCGGAATATACGAAACAGTATCCGGTTGTGCGCACGGAGACGATGGACATTGCCTCCGCGCCGGGGGAGGAGAACATCGTGATCCGCAAAGGGTATCGCAAGGAGGACGGGATTACCAGCGTTGATGTGGATTTCAGAGACCAGAAAAACGGGCGTCTCCTGTACAGCTTTTCCGCTTCCGATGAGGGCATGTGCCAGCGCAATGTGTATGTGGGCAGGATGGACGGTGCCGGAGATCCCTATATTCTTGAGGTGAGTCTTGAAAACCGTGATACCTCCGGTGTGTACACCTACTATGTATTTACGCTGGGCGATGAACCCGGTGAGATTGTGCAGACGGCGGGCAGCACGATCGAGTGGCAGAAGGACGGCCCTCTGGTCTACGACGCGATGGAGATGGATATTTTTCTCCATATGCTCGGGCATTATCTGGAAAACAGCCATCTGCTGGCCGGAACCGCGTGGAACGAGGACGGAGAGCTGGAGATAAGGACGGAGCCGGTATGTGACGAGGACTTGTTTACCTATGCAAACTGTAAGCCGACATGCTTTCCCGACCCTTATGGGGGAGCAGACGTGCGCTGACGTAAAGAGCAATGCCAAAACCCGGTGTTTCTGTGGATTTTGGCATTGCTCTTTTAATTACATAAATTCCGGCCGTATCTATTTTTTATTCTGATTGATCTCGATCATCTTCTGTGCGCGTACCTTGGAGGGCAGGCCAAAGAGGGTGATGAAGCCCTGGGCGTCGTGGTGGTCGTACTGATCCCCGGTGGTGAAGCTGGCGAGGGTTTCGCTGTACAGGGAGTAGGGCGAGGTCGTGCCGGCCTTGGAGATGGTGCCCTTGTAGAGCTTGAACTTTACTTCTCCGGTCACGTACTTCTGCGTGGATTCAATAAACGCCTGCTGTGCCTCGCGAAGCGGTGTAAACCATTTACCCTCGTAGACAACCTGTGCCAGGCGTTTCCCGATTTCAAGCTTTGCCGCCATGGTTTCACGGTCGAGGATCAGCTCCTCCAGCTGGTCGTGCGCCTCCATAAGAATCGTTCCGCCGGGCGTCTCGTACACGCCGCGGCTCTTCATGCCAACCACGCGGTTTTCCACGATATCAATGATGCCGATACCGTGCTTGCCGCCGAGACGGTTCAGCTCACGGATAATGTCTGCGGCCTTCATCTCTTTGCCGTTGACGGATTTCGGAACGCCCGCCTCAAAGGTCATGGTCACGTACTCCGGTTCATCCGGTGCTTTCTCAGGTGTGACGGAGAGGACGAGCAGATGGTCGTAGTTCGGCTCACAGGAGGGATCCTCCAGCTCCAGTCCCTCGTGGCTGATGTGCCAGAGGTTGCGGTCGCGGCTGTAGCTGCTGTCGGTGCCGAAGGGAAGGTCGATGCCGTGTGCCTTGCAGTATGCGATCTCGGCCTCGCGGGAATCCATCTGCCATTTATCGTCCCGCCAGGGAGCGATGATCTTGATGTCAGGAGCCAGTGCCTTGATGCCAAGCTCGAAGCGGATCTGATCGTTGCCCTTTCCGGTGGCACCGTGACAGATGGCAACGGCACCCTCCTTGCGGGCGATTTCCACGAGACGCTTTGCGATGCCCGGGCGCGCCATGGACGTTCCGAGCAGATATTTGTGCTCATAGACGGCGCTGCCCATCACGCAGGGCATGATGAAATCCTCCGCAAACTCGTCGGTGATATCTTCAATGTAAAGCTTGGCCGCGCCGGAGAGCTTTGCGCGCTCGTCCAGTCCGTCCAGCTCCTCTTCCTGCCCGCAGTCGATGCAGCAGCAGATAACGTCATAGTCATAGGTTTCCTTTAACCAGGGGATGATCGCGGTCGTGTCCAGTCCACCCGAATATGCCAAAACAACTTTTTCTTTCATGGGGTTTCTCCTTTTGTTTTTATTCCTGTAACTGCTTTGTGTGTTTATCGCTCTGGTGAAAAATCCTTTCTGTGTGCTTTCTCACAGGGCTTTCCTGAAGCTGTATTTCACAGCCGTGTTTCTACCATCATACATCAATTCGGCGTGTCGTGCAACTGAAATAATATGCAAAAATAATGCATAAAATAACTAATTTATGTATAATTATGCATAAGTTATTCAAAATATTGAGAAAAACCCTTTACGAATGGAGAAAATAGTATTAGTATAGGAAAAGCAATAAGGAAGACCGTATGCGGAGGGTTATCCGGAGTGGCTTCCGGCGGCATGTCCGTGCGTGCAGACGAGCGGGCGCTACTTACAAAATAGGGAAGGAAAAAGTGATGATTAGAGCAGGAATTATCGGTTCCACCGGATATGCGGGCGCAGAGCTTGTCCGCATCCTTTTGAGACATAGAGACGCGGAGATCGTGTGGTACGGCTCCCGCAGCTACGTAGATGAAACATATGGAAAGGTTTACCGCAACTTTTTTGAGCTGGTGGATGCGAAATGTCTGGATGACAACATCGAGGCGCTTGCAGGGCAGGCGGATGTGATTTTCACCGCGACGCCTCAGGGGTACCTCGGCGGAATTTTAAACGATGAGCTTTTGCAAAAAACGCGGTTTATCGATTTGAGCGCCGACTACCGAATCAAGGATGTAGCCACCTATGAAAAGTGGTACGGCATCACCCATCAGTCGCCGCGGCTGATTGATCAGGCGGTGTACGGGCTGTGCGAGATCAACCGCGGGCTGGTAAATGAACATACAAGATTGATTGCAAATCCCGGCTGTTATACGACGTGCTCGATTCTGACGGCTTATCCGTTAGTAAAGGAGGGGCTGATCGAACCGGATACGCTCATCGTGGATGCGAAGAGCGGCACAAGCGGTGCGGGACGCGGCGCGAAGCTCCCGAACTTATTCTGCGAGGTCAATGAAAATATGAAGGCATACGGTGTTGCCACCCATCGGCATACGCCGGAGATCGAGGAGCAGCTCGGCTATGCGGCGGGTCGTGAGGTCATGATTAATTTTACGCCCCACCTCGTTCCCATGAACCGGGGAATCCTTGTCACTGCGTATGCATCCCTCGTGAAAAAAGTGGACGGAACCTTGCCCGGGGAAGCGGAGCTTCGCGCGGCCTACGAGAAATATTATGCGGATGAATATTTTGTGCGCGTGCTGCCGAAAGGAGAGTTTCCCGAGACAAAGTGGGTGGAGAACAGCAATTTTGTGGACATCAATTTTGTTGTCGATGAGCGAACCGGGCGCATCGTCATGCTGGGTGCCCTGGATAATCTGGTGAAGGGCGCGGCAGGCCAGGCGGTACAGAACATGAATCTGATGTTTGGGCTGGATGAAAAAGAAGGGCTTGCGCTTGTGCCGAGTTTCCCTTAGGAGTATGGCCCGGTTGTGAAAAACCATGAAAGGTGTTTTGCGGATTTTTCATCGGAGCCGGGAGGGCATGGAGCCGTTACGGAGGATATACAAATAATGAAAGAACACATATTAATCCGCCCGATGGCGGAGCGTGATTACGAAAAGGTATACAAACTGTGGACGACAATCCGGGGGTTTGGAATCCGAAGCATCGACGACTCTGCGGAGGGCGTCGGACGCTTTCTGCGGAGAAATCCTACCACAAGCATGGTGGCGTTGGACGGGGAACGGGTCGTAGGTGCGATCCTCTGCGGGCATGACGGCAGGCGAGGCTGTTTTTATCATGTGTGCGTCCATGCAGATTACCGCAAACAGGGCATCGGAAAGGCAATGGCGGTGGCGTGCATGCGGGCGCTGCAGGAGGAGCAGATCAACAAGGTCAGCCTCATCGCCTTCAAGCGCAACGAGGTGGGCAACTGCTTCTGGAGGAGCGTCGGCTGGACCTTCCGCGACGATTTAAACTATTATGATTTTACGTTAAATGACGCGAATATCACAAATTTTGTGACGGTTCAGCCATCAAATGCAGGGGCCGAGAGCGTTTCACTGAATGGCGCGGTCTGAACAGAAAACAGAAAGACGGGGACAGGAAAATGGAAAAAATCAAAGGAGGTGTGACCGCGGCAAAGGGCTTTGCGGCGGCATCCACAGCGGCACATATTAAATACGAAAACCGGAAGGATATGGCGCTGATCTACAGCGAGCGGCCCTGTGCGGCGGCGGGAACCTTTACGACAAACGTGGTAAAGGCAGCTCCGGTGATCTGGGATCGGGATATTGTTGAGAGCGCCAGTCCGGTTCACGGGGTGGTTATCAATGCGGGCATCGCCAATGCGTGCACCGGCGAGGAGGGCATGGGCTATTGCAGAAGTACCGCAAAAGTGCTGGCAAAGCTGCGGCAGATTCCGGCAGAGAGCGTTTGCGTGGCATCCACGGGTGTCATTGGGGCACAGCTGCCCATGGACCGCATCAGTGCGGGAATTTTGGCTATGGAGCCGCAGCTTTCGGAGACGGTGGAAGCAGGACATGCAGCAGCCCGTGCGATCATGACGACGGACACAAAGCCCAAGGAGGCGGCAGTGGCCTTTGAGGTGGACGGCGTGCGCGTCACGGTAGGAGGTATGTGTAAAGGGTCTGGCATGATTCACCCGAATATGTGTACGATGCTGGGGTTTGTGACGACTGACGCGGCCATCGATGCGGCTCTCATGAAGGAGGCGCTGCGGGAGAGCGTAAAAGATACGTTTAATATGGTTTCCGTGGACGGTGACACGTCAACGAATGATACGGTGCTGCTTCTGGCAAATGGCGCTGCGGGAAATGCGCCCATCACAGAAAAGGGCGCGGCCTATGACGCCTTTCTGGAGGCACTGAACGCGGTGAATACACAGCTGGCGAAGATGATCGCCGGGGACGGCGAGGGCGCCACGGCGCTTTTTGAGGTGAAGGTGGTAAATGCCGCCTCAAAGGAGGATGCGGTCGCACTGTCAAAATCCGTGGTCTGCTCCAGCCTCACAAAGGCGGCGATCTACGGGCACGACGCGAACTGGGGCAGGATTTTATGCGCATTGGGCTACAGCGGCGTACAGTTCGATCCGCGGCGCGTAGATTTATATTTTGAGAGTGCGGCGGGCCGTCTGCAGATCATCGAAAACGGCGTGGCACTCGACTACAGCGAGGAAAAGGCCACGGAGATTTTGTCACAGGAGGCGGTTACGGCCATCTGCGATATGAAGATGGGAGAGGAGATGGCTACCGCGTGGGGCTGCGATCTGACATACGATTATGTAAAGATAAACGCGGATTACCGATCGTAGCGGTGCGTGTCGATATCGCGGAGGTTTGATTACAGGAGGATTCAGACATGGAAAATATGGACAGTTATTTACAGAAAGCGCAGGTGCTGGTGGAGGCGCTGCCCTACATCCAGCGCTTCAACCGGAAGATCATTGTCGTAAAATATGGCGGCAGCGCCATGGTGGACGAGGAGCTGAAAAACAGCGTGATCGAGGACGTTGTACTCCTAAAGCTTGTCGGCTTTAAGCCCATCATCGTCCACGGCGGCGGCAAGGAGATCAGCAGGTGGGTGGAGAAGATCGGTATGGAGCCGCATTTTGTGAACGGCCTGCGCGTTACCGACGAGCCGACGATGGAGATTGCCGAGATGGTATTAAATAAGGTAAACAAATCTCTGGTGCAGCTTGTGGAAAAGCTGGGCGTGCGGGGTGTTGGTATCACCGGGAAGGACGGCGGGCTTTTAAAGGTTGCGAAAAAATATTCGGACGGCGAGGATATCGGCTTTGTGGGGGAGATCACCGAGGTCAACCCGAAAATCCTCTATGACCTTCTGGAAAAGGATTTTCTTCCGATTGTTGCGCCCATCGGTATGGATGAGAACTACCAGTCGTTCAACATCAACGCGGACGATGCGGCATGCGCCATCGCAAAGGCGGTAAACGCGGAAAAGCTGGCGTTTCTGACGGACATCGAGGGAGTTTACAAAGACCCGGAGGACAAGAACACGCTCATCTCAGAGCTGCATCTGTCGGAGGCGCGTAAGCTCATCGAGGATGGTTTTATCGGCGGCGGCATGCTGCCGAAGCTCAACAACTGCATCGATGCCATGGAGGAGGGCGTTTCCCGGGTGCATATTTTAGACGGGCGCATCGCACACTGCCTGCTTTTGGAAATCTTTACGAACAAGGGTGTCGGCACCGCATTTTTAGGAGATAAGGAGCAGAAATTTTATCATGGAGAACAATAAACAGAAACAGATCAACGAGGCGGAGCAGGCGCTGCTTCATGTATACAACCGCTTTTCACTGGTGCTCGATCATGGGGCGGGCGTTTACCTCTACGACACCGACGGGAAAAAATATCTGGATTTTGCGTCGGGCATTGCGGTCATGGCATTCGGCTATGGGAACAAGGAGTATAACGACGCGCTGAAGGCGCAGATTGACAAGCTGATTCACACGTCGAACCTGTATTACAATGTGCCGACTGCAGCTGCCGCGGCCGCGCTGAAAAAAGCAAGCGGGATGGATCGGGTATTTTTCACCAACAGCGGCGCGGAGGCCATCGAGGGAGCCATCAAGGCGGCAAAAAAATATGCTTATACCAGGGACGGCCATGCGGGCCACGAGATCATTGCGATGAACCAGTCTTTCCATGGCAGAACCATCGGCGCGCTCTCCGTTACCGGAAACGAGCACTACCGGGAGTCCTTTGAGCCGCTTATGCCCGGTGTGAAATACGCTGACTACAACAATCTGGAGAGCGTGAAGGCGGCGTTTACCGAAAGAACCTGCGCGGTGATCATGGAGACGGTTCAGGGCGAGGGAGGTATCTATCCGGCAAAGCAGGAGTTTTTGGAGGGCGTGCGAAGCTTGTGTGATGAGCATGGCGCGCTGCTCATTTTAGATGAAATCCAGTGCGGCATGGGGCGTACCGGAAATATGTTTGCATGGCAGGGCTATGGCGTGAAGCCCGACATCATGGCCTGCGCCAAGGCGTTGGGCTGCGGTGTTCCGGTTGGGGCGTTTGTCATGAACGAAAATGTGGCGCAAAAATCCCTCGCGCCTGGAGACCACGGCACGACTTACGGCGGCAATCCGCTGGTGGGTGCTGCTGTGACGAAGGTGCTTGAGATGATGGAGCGCGACAATATTCCCGCCCATGTGCGGGAGGTGGGCGCTTATCTCGCAAAACGCCTGGACGAGCTGGTGGCAAGGCATGACTGCCTGACGGCCCGGCGGGGCGTGGGACTCATGCAGGGCGTGGCCTGCACGAAAAAGGTGGGTGAGATATCCGCGAAGGCGCTGGAGCATGGATTAGTCGTGATCACCGCCGGAAGCGACGTGCTGCGGTTTGTGCCGCCGCTCGTGATTGAGAAGGCGCATGTGGATGAGATGATTGAAAAGCTGGAGGCGTGCCTGTAGGGAAATCAGATATTCATGTGCAAATACATTGACGCAGAAAATATGCGTTATGGAAGCTGGTCGTTCTGCGGCATTAACCCTTCTCTAAGGCGAGGGGATTGCGGCCGCATGATATAAAAATATGGAAAGGAATGGATTGATGAAAAAACGTATTATGGTCGTGCAGAAGGCTGATTTTATGCGAAAAATAATAAGCGATACTCTGCAAGAAAATGGTTATGAGGTTGTGGCAGAGACTGCTAAAGGGCTTGAATGTGCAATGCGGTACCGTGGGCTGCAACCTGATCTCGTGATCCTGGATACCCTGATGAGTGATCAGACGAGCTTTCTGAATATTCTTCCCATTCTCAAAAAAGAGGAGCCTCCGGCTCGGGTGTTGGTGACCGTTACCTTTGAAGAACAGGGTTCTGACGCGCTTAAGCTCGGAGCGGATGAATGTATTCTTAAGCCCTTTAAACCCGAAGCGCTGCTGAAAGCTGTCGGGGAGCTGTGTCCGTAGTTTCACCTTCACCCGGTCCGTATTTCCCGGATAATATTGCAGCGGTACGTCCTTTGCATCGATGATCTCCAGCGTTTCCTGGCGCGCCTGTGCGTGCTCCTGCGAATCCCCGCTGGCAGCGGGTCAGGTTCTCCGATTCCGAACGGATGTGCCTGCTCGGGCTACCCGTGTGCACTGAGGGTAGTATAACACGATTGAAATAACCTTACATTTTGCTGGTCTGCTTTTCTGATAGCACAAAGGAAAAATGCTCAACGTAGCATCACTACGCCTTCGCTATTTCCTTTGCGCTCTCGAAAAAGCATCCTCACCAAAAGTGAAAGGTATTTAATAGGTAGTTTTGTCGTAAGGGTGAATGGTCTCGATCGTTCCGTCCTCATTGTAATGAAGCTCCGTAAACTTTACGGTCCGGCGATGGTTGATTCCGCCGGAAAATTCACAGTCGTGGTAGAACAGATACCATTTTCCCTCAAATTCTATGATGGAATGATGTGTCGTCCATCCGATGACCGGTTCCATAATACGTCCCTGGTAGGTAAACGGGCCCATCGGGTTCTCGCCCGTAGCGTAAGCAATATAGTGCGTTGTACCGGTGGAGTAGGACAGATAATATTTGCCCTTATATTTGTGCATCCAGGGGCCTTCAAAATATCTTCGCTCCTCATCAGACGCAAGCAGCGGTCTGCCGTTTTCATCCAGGATCTCTACGCTCGTCGGTTCCGTTGCAAAAGACAGCATGTCTTCGCTCATCACCGCACACCTGGGCATCACCGCCGTCTCGCCGGCCCCGGGTTCTTTCCCCTCCGGGTCAAATGCGCCGCTTTGGTATTTTTCCAGCTGTCCGCCCCAAAGGCCTCCAAAGTAAACGTACACCTTCCCGTCGTCATCCATAAACGCTGCGGGGTCAATGCTAAAACTTCCTGCGATATAATTTTTTTCCGCTGTAAACGGGCCTGCCGGATGGTCTGAGCTTGCGATGCCGAGCCGGAAATTGCCCTCCTTGTCCCTTGCCGGAAAAACAAGATAATACCTCCCGTTTTTGTGCACCGCATCCGGCGCCCACATCTGGTCGCCGGCCCATGAGACATCCTTAATATTCAGGACTTCTCCGTGATCGATGCATTCCGCACCGATGCTGTCCATCGACAGCACGTGATAGTCCCGCATCTGATACTCGTCACCGTTGTCATTATCCTCCCCGTCGTGCGGCAGGTCGTGGGACGAGTAAATGTAGATTTTTCCGTCATATACGTGTGCAGACGGATCTGCAGTGTAGATATGCGTGACAAGAGACTCTCTTTCTTTGCTCATTTTTGTATTCCTTTCCTGTTGGATGATCAGCCTTTCACAGCTCCGGCTGTCAGCCCGTCTACAATCTGGTTGCTGAATGTACAATATACGACAATTGTAGGTAAAATTGCGATTATAATCGCTGCAAACATCTGTGAGTAGTTTGTGTTGTACGGTCCTACGAACTTCGACAGCGATACCGGCAGCGTTTTTTTCGCCTCGTCAGAAATAAATACCATCGCCATCAAAAGCTCGTTCCAGTTGCCTACAAAGGTCATCAGTCCGGTCACAAAAAGACCGGTTCTTGACAGCGGAAGCGCAACCTTAAAAAAGATGTCATAGATCGTTGCCCCGTCAATGCAGGCAGATTCTATCAGCTCATTCGGCATGCTCTCGAAAAACCCCGTCATGATATAAACGGTGATTGGCAGCGAAAATGTCAGATAGGGTATGATGAGCCCCAAAAGGCTGTTGGACAGACCGATTTTTGCGAATCTTGTAAACAGCGGGATCAAAACACAGTGCACTGGTATCATCATGCCAAGTAAAAAGAACGTCAGGCAGGGCTTTGCCAGCTTAAATCGAAGCCGTCCGATGGCAAACGCCGCCATAGATCCGATCAGCAGGTTGAGAATCAGTGTAATGCCGCAGACGATGAAAGAATTCAGCGTTGCTTTTCCCAGTCTTCCCGCTGTCCATGCAAAAGTAAAATTGTCGAGATAGAAGCTTTTCGGCAGGGAGAAAGGAGCGGAAAATATCTCCGCGTTTGTCTTGAAGGATACGATGAATACCCACAAAAGCGGCACGATATAGATGACTGCCATGAGGATCAAAAATATGTATATGCCCACTTTCACTGATGTTGACTTTGCTTTATCACTCATTTTCATCCCCCCTCTACATCTCATAATTTTCTGATTTAACAAATTTGTTAATCAGGCCGGTAACCACAAGGCACAGCACGATCAGTACCACGCCGATGGCGCTGGCATAGCCGTACTTGTTGTATTTAAAGCCCTGCTGATACAGATGTGTTGCAAGCACTTCTGTCCTGTGGTTCGGCCCGCCCTCTGTCATATTAAATATCAGGTCGAAAAACTTCAGCGCGCCGATGGCGTTCAACGACATCGCCGTCGCCACCATCGGCTTGATCAGCGGCATTGTCACATAAATAAAGCTTTTTGCCCGGTTGCAGCCGTCGATATAGGACGCTTCATACAGAGACTTGCTGATACCGGATATCTGCGCCATGTAAAGCATCATCGACTGCCCGACATACTGCCAGAGCGCTACAAAGCCAATAATCCACATCGGCAGGATGATCGTGCCGCTCGTGTCCATCAGCCACAGCGGCCCCTCGATTCCAAATTTTTCCAGCACCTGATTGATTCCCAGTTTGGGACTGAAAATAAACATCCACAAAAGTCCGAGCGCCGTAGAGGACAGCACGCAGGGCAGATAGATGATATTTTTAAAGAGGTTGCGCCCCTTGTTTATATTGGTAAGAAGCGCAGCCAGAAACAATCCCATAATCAGCTGTGAAACACAGGAGAACACCAGGAAAAATAAGGAATTTTTCAAGGCAAACATCATGCTCTTGTCTTTTAACAGTTCCTTATAATTCCGAAGCCCGATAAATTTGGATGCCGCCAGGCCATTGTATTCGCAGAACGAATAATAGATCGACTGGCAGATCGGAATGAACAGTACAACCGTGAACAAGATAAGACCCGGTGCCAGAAAAAAGATAATCGTTTTTTTATTCCGTAATAATTTATCCATAGATTGCTCCTTTGTCAGAGATGCTACTGCCTTCCGGCATTAACGGCAGTTGGCTGAATAAAAGTCCTCCATGTCTTTTGCCGCTTCCGCAGGCGTCATATCCCCGAGGAACACGGACACCATTGTGTCGTCGAAATGCGCGCCCGCTTCCGTGGTGGGCATAGACTCGTTGTAGAAGCCGAGCGTTCCCTTTGCGTTTCCGAACACATCCATGACATAAGAAAGCTGTGCAGGTGCAACCGATGCGTCATACTCTACATTTGTCACCGGGATTTTGCCGCCGACTTCAGCCGTATATTTCTGTGCCGTTTCGTCAGTAAAGTATTTCATAAACGCTGCGCAGGCCTCCGGATATTTTGTGGTAGCGCTCATGGCAAGGGAATCGGATTTCGCGATGATTCTCTCAACGCCCGGGAACTGGAATACGCCGCACTTCGATTCAAAATCGGGGTTGGAGCCGTTGATCTGCGCGATTGCCCAGGAACCCTGAATCAGAATCGCCGCTTCTTCATTATAAAAGTTTGCTGTCGCAACGTCGTTGGTATCGCCTGCCGCCGTCTTCTGGAAATATTTGGAAAGCTCCGTCAGCTTTGTCGCCGCGCTCTCCAGTTTGCCGTCTTCCCAGCTGGCGGAGCCGTCAGCCAGCGCTGCCAGGTCGACACCCTCCATTTCGCACAGATAGCCTGCTACCATGGACAGGCACCATGCCGTACCGGCAGAGATTGTCACCGGCGTATAACCTGCCGCCTCCAGCTTTTTGCATGCCTCCAGCATGTCATCCCATGTCTTAGGTACCTCAACGCCTGCATTCTCAAACATTTCCGTATTATAGAAAGCACATGCTGCCGCTGTGTTCAGCGGTACCGCATAGATTTTTCCATCATAGGTCATCTGAGAAAATACCGCGTCAGATGTGAAGCTGTCTTTCCAGCCATCCTTAGCCAGATAATCGTCCAGCGGTGCCGCTACGCCCGGGTCAACATAGGTCGTCAGATTCGGGCCGGGGCTTACAATAAATACATCCGGCGTTTCCTCCGAGGCAACCAGGGCGTTCAGTTTTGGATAATACTCTTCCAGATTGGTCGTAATCGGCGTTACATGGTATTTTCCCTCATAGTCCTTATTGAACCGCTCGATCGTATCCGCGTATCCTTTCGAGATCAGATCCTCCGTTGCGTTGAAGTCATCCCAGAACATCCATTTGATTTCCTGTACGCCGTCGTCCGCTGCATTGTCGCCTGTCGCATCGTTTTGGGAAACATCGTCGTTTGCGCCTCCTCCGCATCCGGTTAAAAGCGTGGCCGACATTGCCGCCGACAGGATGAGTGCCATAAGTTTCTTCTTCATAGTTAATCCTCCTTTTTGGATAAAAACAGTTGTTTTGCTGCTGATTTCATTTTATCGCAGCAGTTCCCATCCTGCTTTCAAATTGTTGTTTGCTGATTATCAATTCTTGCCATCATATTGGCTGAAAAATTTTTTTCTCGTTTGATTTTTACATTTTTCCATCAGCTCCTTCTGATATCATTCCATTCCTTTTGTGCATAATGACTAATTTTTTTTGTTATTTTCGTGCATTTTATCTAATTCTCAATTATTTAAAGCAATTTTTAGCACTTTATGGGCAATTATTTTATGTACATAAGTTTATTTTCAGTTTACTATAGAGGAACAGGAGGCATTCACATCCAGGAGGGAGTATACTTCATGATCGAAACTTTAAATGGCATTTATGAGACTGTCAATTACAAGCTGAGTACATCCATCAAGCTCTACGACAACGATGAGTATGAAGACTATCCGCCCCACTGGCACACAACGATGGAGATCATCATGCCCACGGAAAATATTTATACGGTAGGATGCAACAATCAGACCTTTGTTCTGCGGGAGAACGATATTATCCTGATCTGCCCCTGCTGCATCCACACGCTGTTTGCCCCGCCTCACGGGCGGCGCATTATTTTTCAGCCGGATACAACATCCCTGCGCTTTATGAAAGATATTGAACCTCTGATAAATATCCTCGCACCGCTGATCATCATCTCGCCGGAAGAATTTCCCACCATTCACGGCCGGATACGCGATCTTTTAACAGAGATCAAAGAAGAATACCTAAACGCGGCCTTTTCATTTTCCGAAGTCATGATATACAGCCGTCTGCTGGAGATCATGACCCTGATCGGGCGCAATTATACCCATCACACTGAAATTCGGATCGGCGAGGGAAGCAGGCAGCAGGAATATGTGGAAAAATTTCTGGAGATATGCGATTATATCGAAGCCCATTGCTCCGAAGACCTTACCCTCGATGCTATGGCGGATATGTGCGGCTTCAGCAAATATTATTTTTCCAGAATATTTAGGCGGTTCGCGAAGGTTTCTTTTTACAGATACGTAAACCAGAAACGGATAGCAAGAGCCGCCGAACTCCTGATAAAACCGGAAAATACGGTAACGGATATCGCGCTTAACTGCGGCTTTTCGTCCCTGTCCTCTTTTATCAGAATGTTCAAGATTATAAAGGGATGCACGCCCACCGATTTCAGAAACATGTACCGTTCCTGATCAGACAGCCCTTGAACCAGGGACGGTCCAAACAGAAAGGACAGACCTACCATATGAACACACAGAATGAACACAGACTTGCCGAAATTTTTCAAAGCGGGATGCTTTTCCAGCGTGATAAGCGCATTGTCCTGTGGGGAAACGCCGCGCCGGATACGGAGGTTACTGCAGCGTTATACAAAGACGGCAAGACAGATGGCGCGCTGCCCGTTCTTTGCGGGAGCACGAAGGCTGATTCCGGTGGAAGCTTCTTCCTTGCGCTTGCTTCCCGTCCTGCCGGAAAAGGGTACCTGCTCTGCGTTACGTTTCAGGATGTCCCCGAAAACTCCCTGTATTTGAAGGATATTTCCTTCGGTGACCTGTGGCTGGCGGGCGGACAGTCCAACATGGAATTTTTTCTGAAATATGAGCGTGACTGGGAAAATACCAGAAAACTGCCCCGTAATCCGGATATCCATATGTATAATGTGCCCCAGAGAGCATTTGAAGGACATACTTCCCATAACAAAGCCGGTTATGGTTACTGGTTTGACGACAGCGACCCGGGGCTGGAATATTTCTCGGCTCCGGCGTACAGTTTTGCGCGGAATGTCCAGGCAGCAGCAGGCGTACCAATCGGTATTATCGGCTGCAACTGGGGTGGGTCTACCGCCTCCGCATGGGTGCCGGAGGAGGCGCTTGCGGAGGCCCCGCTGGATACCTACCTGAACGAGTACGCGTCGGCTGTCCGTGGAATCGACCACGATAAGCTGGTTTCGGACAGCCTGCGCGCATGGGCTTTTGAGGATTCTGACCGGCACATCCGCGATTTCGAGCCGCTGCTTTACGGGCAGAGCCGCAGCTGGCAGCTTGCATACATGGAGCGCCACAAAGAAGACCCGGCCGTCCCGATGGGGCCCTGCAGCATGAACCGCCCCTGCGGCCTCTATCACACCATGCTCTTAGGCCTGATTCCCCTTTCACTGAAGGGCGTGCTCTGGTATCAGGGAGAAAGCGATGCCGGCGGCCACGCCTTTCTATATGACAGGCTTCTCACCGCGCTCATCGAAAGCTGGCGCGCGAAGTGGAACGACGGGCTTCCATTTTTGATTGTACAGCTCGCCCCCTTTGGCGTCTGGCTTGACTGTGACAATAAAGGATATGCGCTTGTCAGGCAAAAACAGGCGTTTGTCGCCAAAAATGTCCCGGACGTCTATATGGCCGGTATTATGGATCTGGGATCTTATTATGATATCCATCCAAAAGAAAAGATGGAGGTAGGACGCAGGCTTGCCCTGCTGGCGCGGGGACACATTTACGGCGAGAAGGACCTGCTGTGTGATGCACCGGAGGCCGCCAGCGCTTTTCTGTTAAATGAGCGGCAGATTGGCATAGTCTTTGCACATGGCAGCGGGCTTACGGTCGGAAGTATTGAGTCTGACTGGAATATCAGAATCGGGCAGCAGGACTTTCTTCCCGATAAGGTTTTCGTAAAAGAGGATTATCTGGTACTGACACTCCCGTGTTCTGTTTCCGACGATTCCTTCCCGGTATATGTCTCGCTGGGATGGAAGGATTATGCGAGAATTTATATCTATAATGCAGCCGGGCTTTCCGCCCTGCCGTTTCAATTGAAAGTAGAGAAAGGAGATTACTGTGAAAAAACAAGCTTTTAACCCGTTTCTCCCCTCATGGGAATATATCCCGGACGGGGAACCACATGTATTTGGAGACAGAGTGTACCTCTATGGCTCCCATGACTATTTCAGGGGGCACGTATACTGCCTGGGTGATTATGTGTGCTGGTCGGCTCCTGTAACCGACCTCTCTGACTGGAGATGCGAGGGCGTCATCTATCGGAAGGAGCAGGACCCCCGCAATAAAGACGGAAAAATGGTGCTTTTTGCCCCCGATGTGGTTCAGGGAACAGACGGGCGTTATTATATGTACTATATTCCAAACCTTTCCCGTATTGTATCCGTGGCCGTATGTGATACGCCTGCCGGGAAATACGAATTTTACGGTTTTGTCAGACACGAGGACGGCGTTCCCCTCGGAGAGCGCGAGGGCGATGCTCCGCAGTTTGACCCCGGCGTATACAGGGAAGGCGGCCACACCTATCTGTATACCGGCTTCTGTCCGGCCGAAGATGCTGTATCGGCGGGCGCATCGGTCACCGTTCTCGGCACAGACATGGTAACGATTACAGACGAGCCGAAGCCTGTGATTCCGGGCGCTCGCCGTGCGCGGGGAACTTCCTTTGAGAAGCATCCGTTTTTTGAGGCCTCCTCCCTGCGCAGGCGGGGCGCTACCTATTATTTTATTTATTCCTCCATCTATAACCATGAAATGTGCTATGCCACTGCCTCAGATCCGCTTGGCCCTTTTACATACAGGGGCGTTATCGTAGATAACTGCGACGTGGGCATCGACACCTATAAAGCGGTCGGAGAGAAGAGCGCGCTCCACTGCAATAACCACGGAAGTTTTACAGAAATAAACGGCAAATGGTACATGTTTTATCACCGTCCCACCAACGGCACTCAGTTTAGCCGCCAGGCATGTGCCGAGGAAATTTTCTTTACCGGTGACGGGCAAATCGAGCAGGTGGAGATGACCTCCTGCGGACTGAATGGCGGTCCTTTAAAAAGCGGTATTTTCTATGATGCCTACATCGCCTGCAATCTCTGGAATATCCGCCCTGAGTTTTCAGACGATGAAAGAAATCGCCCTATGATCTCGCAGGACGGGAAGGACGGCGACGAATACCCCGGCTATGTATGTGGCATGGTTGACGGTGCAACTGCCGGCTTTAAATATTTTATGTGCGAAGGGATCAATGCGATCGACATTCAGGCGCGGGGCTACATGGACGGCTGTTTTGAGGTGCGCACCCGCCCGGACGGCGACGTACTCGCCAGCGTCCCTATCACAGAGTGCAATTACTGGGAAACCTTTACCGCGCCATGCTATATCCCGGACGGGATTCATGCCATTTACATTACCCATTCCGGCGGACGGACTGCTACGTTAGGAGGATTCAGGCTTTACTCTCGTGAGTAATGGGTATTTGATGAAACATTGGTTTATCAATACTGTTTCAGCAGCCCCCAAATCCACACAGACGACAGGGCAAACGCGGGCGGGTATCAGGGCTCTGCACACAAAAAGAACGCCAGCCGTCACGAAAATCGGCTGGCGTTCTTTTGATTTGCAGGATACATGTATCAGCGGGGCGCTATTTCAGATCACCGGCCGCCTTTACCTTCACCCGGTTCGTATTTCCCGGATAATATTGCAGCGGCACATCCTCCACATCGATGATTTCCACCGTCTCCCGGAGCGCGCCGGCCTCCACGGCAAGCTCGATGGCTTCTGCCTTTGCCTGCGCAAGCGCTTCCTCGCGGGGAAGCGTGAGATAATCGATCAGCTTCTCGTAATTTCCCGATACCTTGGAGATGGCCGATCCGATGGCGTTTGCCACACCGCCGGACTCCGGCTTTGAGACCGTGCGTGCGCCCGCGAGCTTTTCGGGAAGGATGATGGAGCCGCCGCCCACGAGGATCAGATCCACGTCGTCCCTGGAAACCTTCATCGCGTCAAGGCTGTCCTCTACCAGCTCGGTGATGGCGGCGAGGGCTTTTTTCGCAAAGTCGTCGGACAAATGCGCGACCTTTGATTTGTCGCCGAGACGGGTAAGCCCCAGCCGGACTGCAATATCCGTAGCCGTGCACACATCTCCGCCAAACACCAGTGCCTTCTCTGTGATCTGATAGCCCACCGAGTCCGGGCCGACTCTCACGCTGCCGTCATCCGTTTCCCGGACGATGGAGCCGCCGCCAAGGCCGATGGAGATCACGTCCGGCATACGGAAATTCGTGCGCACGCCGCCGATGGTGACTGCCACGCCGCTTTCCCGCGGGAAGCCGTTTTGGATGACGCCCAGATCTGTCGTGGTTCCGCCTACGTCAACGACAACGGCATTTTTTAGGCTGCTCAGATAGCAGGCGCCGCGGATGGAGTTGGTTGGCCCGCAGGCGATGGTGAGAATCGGATAGCGTCTGGCGTATTCCATGGTCATCAATGTGCCGTCGTTCTGGGAGAGATAGATGTCCGCATTGACAATTCCCTCGTCCTCAAGACTTCGCGCGAAGCCCTCCGTGAAGGATTCCGCGACATGGTAGAGCGCCGCGTTTAAAATGGTGGCATTTTCACGCTCGATCAGCCCCATGGAGCCGATTTCACTGGAGACAGAAACATGGACGTCCTCGCCCATAATCTCACGGCACAGCTTTGCCGCCGCCAGCTCGTGATCATTTCGGACTGTGGAAAATACACAGGAGATCGCGACGGATTTCACGTTTTTGTCCCTCAGCCGCAGGAAAAAGTTTTTTGCCGCCTCCTCATCGAAGGGGGCAAGCTCCTTTCCGTCGTACTCAAAGCCGCCGCCGATGGTGGCAGTTTCCACGGCGATATGCTTTAAATCCTCTGCCCAGTCAACCATGGGCACAATGCCGAGGGAAGCGGGGGCGCCGATGCGCAGGATTCCAATGTCTGCAAGCCCTTTTCGCTCCACGATGGCATTGGTACACTGGGTCGTTCCAAGCATCGCCTGACGGATTTCTGAGGGGTTCACGCCGGATTCAGCTAAAACGGCGCGCACCGCGTCAAGGATTCCGCTGTAAACATCCTTTGTAGTGGGCTGTTTGACACTGGCAGCCACATGGAGCCGTTCGTCGATTAAGACGGCATCCGTGTTTGTGCCGCCCACGTCTATTCCAAGCTTATACATTTTGGTTCCCTCCTCTCTCCTCAAGCGGAATATAATCCGTGTTAATGCCAAAATACCGGGGACCGACGAGTTCCAGACCCTCCTTTGTGCGCCAGAGAGGGAAGCAGGAAAGCCCTACCACCATCACGCGTTTTCTATATTTCAGGGCGTCGGTGGGCACGGGCTGAAACGTCTCCGTATCCACCAGACAGATGAGATCCGGGGTGGTGGCGAGAATTTTTCCCTCCACGACGGCGGACAGGTTTTCATTCTGAAATTCCACATAGGCGGACTGTCCCCGGTAATCGCCGATGCCGTCCAGAAGAACCTTCCCGAAGTTAAAGCCGGCGCGGACCTCCCGCAGCACGTCGCTGATCTTGCCCTTAAAGAGGCGGATGCCCTCGGTAATGCGTAAAAATTCCTCCTCCGGCGTGCGCTGGGAGGCTTCTTTTACCTGACGGATAGCGGAGCCTAAGGTCTGGCTTCTGGTGACGATGCCCTTGACACCGTATTTTTTCATGAAGGCACCCTCCATGGAAAAGAGGGAGACGGACACGGAACCGCCGCAGGCCATGGTGACGGCTCTTGCCAGCTCTTCGGTCCACTTGTTTGTGATGGTGCGGAAGATGCAGGAATTGCCCTTCTCATCCACCAGCGCCATCGGTGTTGCGGAGCCGCCGCCGATGGTAAAGGTCACCATCTGAAGCTCCGGGAATGCCCGGCCCATGCCGTCGCAGTCCACAAGCGGCAGGCCAAGGCGCGCCGCCGCGGCGATGGGGAGCATGGAATTGACCCCGCCTGCCTCAATGGGCATAAAGGCATAAATCGGTTTGCCGTAAAATGTGGAAACCGTGTCATAGAGCGTCTGGTACTCTTTTCCGCCGATCGCTTTTTCGGAGAGGACGGTGGGTGCGCCCATCATGGCGATGGGAACTATCAGCGCATCGTCCGGTACCTCGTCCGGGTCCAGCAGTGTAACCGGACCGCATTCCTGCACCGCACCGATGGCTACCAGCTTGCCCACGTAGGGATCGCCGCCGCCGCCGGCTCCAAGGAGCGCGGCGCCCAGGGCGATGTCTTCGATTTCAGAAATCCCAAGTTTTCGCAAAATAATTCCTCCTGTTCAGTTTTAATAGTTAATGTCCGCAGGCAGCGAGCCGGATAGCCGTGCGATGCGGGCTTTTTTGGATTCTTTTTTACTTTATTTTTTTCAGGATCGCATACAGGACCAGGGAGAGCACAATGCCGTTTACCGGGCCGATAAAGAAGGGCACGTTTAAGAAAGGAACTGCCTCCACAAGGCCGGGGAAGGACGCAAAAGTGCCGCCTGTAATGCATGCGACCAGCGCACCGGCGGTAAACGCGATGACACCGGGAAGGGAAAAGCCGGGTTTTGACTCAAAATTCTCCTTGTTTCCTTTGCATACCAGCCAGTAGTCTGCGATCACGACTCCCGCCAGAGGCGGAATGAGAGCGGACATCAGGGACAGAAAGCCCTGAAAGGCATTTAAGAGGCCGAAAGCGGCAAGGATTGTACCGATGACGCCTGCGATAGCGGTGGTGACCTTAAATTTGCTCTCGTCAAAGCCAAGCAGGTTTGACAGCGCCAGGCCGCCGGAGTAGGCGTTTGTTACGTTGGTGGTCCATGTGGCCAGTACCAGTGCGATCAGTCCAACCACGGGAACGCCGAGGCTGGCGAGGATTGCGGAGATGTCGTACTGCCCGGTGACGATACTCATGATGGCGCCCGTGAGCAATATGAAAAGTCCCGCGGGGATAACCCCCATGATAGAGGATTTTACCACGTCAATGCGGCTTTTAGCAAAACGGCAGTAATCGGCTGAGATCACACCGCCCAGCGCGAAGGAAGCGACGGTCATCGAAATACCGAAGACCAGACCGGCGGATTGTTCCGGCGCGTAAGCCGTAATGGCAGCGCCTCCGTTGTGTGAGAGGATGCCTGCAATAATTCCGTAGAGACAGACGATAATTAAAAGCGGCACGGCAATGTAGTTGAGCCATTTCAGGCCCTTAAAACCGGCGCATGCCGTGACCAGCATAATGAAGCCCCAGACAATGGAGCAGACAATGGTCATAGTGCTGCCCGGCGCTGTCATGCCGAGCATAGATGCCAGCATGGAAGCAAAAGCGGTTCCGCAGGTCGCCGACTGGATGCCAAACCATCCGACGCAGGCGATGGCGAGAAGCAGGCTGATGATGTAGCGCGCACCCTGTTTGCCAAGAGCGCCTTCTGCCATGACGGAAACCGGAAGTCCCGTGTCACACGCCTGCATGCCGATAAAGATCATGTATGCGCAGATCAGTCCATATCCGATACAAATAGACGCGATGATCTGTGGGATGGACAGTCCTCCGCCGGATAAAACACCGCCTACCATCAGGCATGGAACGCAGATCATACCGCCCGCCCACACCATGGCGATGGATACCCAGCTTTGCCGCTGTTCGGCTTTTACCTCAAAACCGGTATAATTTTCATTCATAAAATTCCTCCTGTTGTTTTTATGGTAACGCCTGCACGCAAAGCGCACAGGCAAATCGTCGAAAGGCATTTCAAAAATTTCTGTATGGGGCCTTCCTTCTGCTTATTTTGGATGTCTGGCTCGAACCTTGTAAAATTTACAGAGGAATTATACGTCAGGCACCTGATTGCTGTAAAGTGCGAAAGAAACAAAAAAATCGGCTGAGGTTTGTCCAAAAGGACAAATATCAAAGATAAAATCCGAAGCTGTTTCGATTATTTGTGCGCCGTCAGGCGGTGCAGGGCCACAGACCGATAGAGGTATGACAGCTCCGGCATCTTGTCAATCGGATGTCTTAGCAGTTCACGGATGCGGTTTAATCGATACTTTACAGTGTTTTTATGGAGAAAGAGAAGCTCGGCGCAGGAGGTGACGCTGCTGCCCGCATCCAGCAGATAGACCGCGAGCGTCTGAATCAACAGATTGTCCTCGCGAACATTTTTCAGCACTGCCAGCGGGGACAGGGCAGAGGTTAAGGCGGCTTCACTTTCTCCCATGATACGCCGGCATTCGGAGGCAAATTCCAGATCCTGAAGCGTGTAAGAGTCGCGGCAGGGCCAGATGAGAAGAGCTGTCTGTATGTTTTCCTGGTGGAGCAGGTATGTGCGGCGCACATCGGAGGTGTTGTTCAGCGGATAGCAGCAGGTTAAGGACAGCGTAAAGCCCGCTTCCCCGAGGCGCTGCGCCAGATCCCGGGCAATCACATCCCGCTCCGGAAAACGTTCGATCCAGTCCATAAAAGCTACCGCAAGGCCCTCATAGAGATCTGCCACAACCGTGTGGGAGTCATGCCCCAGGTGATCCCGGAGCAGGGGAAGTCCCTCACGGCGGAAGCGCTCTATCTGGCTCTCATCGCAGCGGAGCATCCACATCTCATTAATATTTGCCACATCAATATGGAAAATATTGGAGAGCTGGCGCATTTTGATCGGTTCATCCTGTAAAATGGCGCGGATTAGCTCGTGGATTGCAACCTCGCTTCGTTCCTGGCCCCAGATATTGATACCGAGGCGGACGACATCCGCAAGCTGTGTGAGAATCATGCCGTCCGGCAAGACGCCTTCCTTGAGGACAAGCAGCTCCATTTCCGTTCCATGCTCCGCCGGGATGGAAAAGCGGTAGAGACGGCTGTCCGGAAAAATCGTGCAGGCCGTCGACTGCTGGTCTGCGGGAAAGGCATCAAGCTGCTCCAGCCCCCTTTTAATGGCTGTCTCCTCACTGCGGGGCCATGCGATCAGGTGCAAAATCTGAAAGGAGGCGTCGCAGAGGATGAGGGAGGCGGAAATCCGGTCGCTGAGCATTTTTAAGACGGTGCTGATCGTTCGCTGGTGCGGGGGAAGATCGGAGACCCGTGCTAAAATTTCCGATACCAGAAACGTATGGTCCGCCCGGTCCCGATGGATGAGTTCCATGACATCGGAGATGGCTTCTCCGTAGCGCAGGGTCACGTCGCCTTCCGGCATGACGATCAGGACAAAATCCCGCTCATTGGCAAAATCGATGAGACGTTTGTCGATTTTTTTCAGAAAGACACCCACGTAGTAAAAGATCAGACCTACCTCGCCGCCTTCTGCCAGCCGTTTCAGATTGACAAACTGGCGCTCTACATCGTCCATCATATTCAAAAATCCGGTGATGACGATTTCACTGCCAAAGTATTCACCTTGGGGGAACACTTCATCTACAAGCACGCCGGGGTCCGTGGACTCGAGCACGGAGATCGAGGAGACAATTTTGGACAGGCCTCCATGCCCAGCGACGACTTTTGCCTGCCGCAGGGACGGCAGCTTTAGCAAATCAGCAACTGTTATACTCATAGTTTCCTCCTTATTGCCTGCTTTTTGGCATACAGGTATACCCGGAGGGTGTTTCCTCCTTATTGCCTGCTTTTTGGCATACAGGTATACCCGAAGGGTGTTTCCTCCTTATTGCCTGCCGAAAAATTATCGGCGCAGTTATCGGAAAGCAATTGTAGCTTTTCCAAAAAAAGCTATATTATAGATCATATCACAAACAGGGAGTACAGTCATAGTGAAAAAACAGAAACCGGAAACTTCGGATGAAAAAATAAGAAGATACCGGAAGCGCAGGGAAAGCATTGTATTCGCGCTTTTCGTGTGCGGCCTGCTTTTTGGCAGCCCGGTTCCCGCCAAAGCAAAAGACTACGGCAAAGAGGCGTACGATGGGACGAGGAGGGACGTGATTTTAGAAGACTACCTGGATACAAAGACGAATCGTTTGATTTTTGTGAAGTACACGAGCGGGATGCGTGCATCGGTTGAGATGTGGAAAAAGGTAAAGGAAGCGGAATTTCCGTCTTCCGACACCGAACCGGAGGATGCGCCTTAATAATGTCAGTACAGGAAACAAGGATTGCTCTTCGTAATTTAGGGAAAATAAATCCGGAGTCTATCGATGATTATATTTCAGTCGGAGGATATGAGGCTTTGACAAAGGCCAGAGAAATGAATCAGGATGAACTGATTTCAGAAATTGAAAACGCGTCGAAGCTTCGCGGAAGAGGCGGTGCGGGCTTTAACACAGGATTTAAATGGTCCGGGGCGGAAGCCAAAGAAAAAGGCATTGTAGATTTTTCAATGAACGCAAGGGAAATCTACCGGACGTTCAAGCGCACAGGTGTTGATCTGACAAGGATGCAGCCTGTCGATGCGTTAAAATTCGATGTTGACCCGGAATATATTTTTGGCAAAGTGACGGGTCCGGTTTCATTTAATTATGAAGCGGAGCCGGAAATTCTGAAAATTGACGGCAAAAGCATCGCGATTGCGCATAACCCGGGACAGGCAAGAAAGCTGCTTGAGGGAGTAAAAAGCGGGACCAACCGGTTTGATGTGATCAGGCTGTGTGCATAACGTATGATTGACTTGAAGCGTTTATTAAGAATGGTACTGTCGAAATAGATTGTTTCATGCAAATTCTTTTAATAGACCATAGTGAATACGGCGGATTTAAAGTCGTACTAATTGTACCAAAATATATTTATTAAAAAAGTGGGGATGTCCCCGCTTTTTTGTTTCATTCAATTTCGCTTTACTTTTCATTAGATATAGGAATTATTTAAGCTACAATAAAACCTTGCTGATTTCGCCGGACAGGGTTATAATACCCCTGTCTAAAAGTTTATTTCCGGTAAAAAATGTATTTGTGGGCTGCAGGGACCTTTGGAAGGAAAGGATGGAACACTTGAATATTCAAAGAAAATGTTATTTTGTGCATATTTGCGGGGTACTTGTAATAGTGTGGATTATGATGAATTTATGTTCTTTTCCATGCAGGGCAAAAACCGTATTTGAGAAGGAGAAGCCGGTGGGCGTGATGGCTACCGCAGTGGGAGATAGGATCGCCGTTTCCTGGGAGCCTCTACCCGGCGCGACGGAGTATGAGATCTATGAGGCAGTCGCAGCCGGCGGCAAACGGTCAAAGTTTGTGCTGATCCGGCGAACCGAGGGCTGTCAGGCTGTTCTGGAGAAAAAAGAGGCGGGCGTCAGCTATGCCTACTATATCCGCGCCTGCATGGAAGCAAAGAACGGGGCGAAAGCTTACAGTGGAAAAAGCGCGGTTGCATCTACAACCGTGGCGCGGGAAGGGATTTCCACGATCAAAAATTTTCTGAAAACGGCGCTTGCACCGGTGGGTTCCACCATGTATGTCTGGGGCGGCGGCTGGAACAAGGCGGATACCGGAGCGGGGAAGGACGCCAGAACAGTTGGACTCAGTCCGGCGTGGCGTGACTTTGCCAGCGGAAAAACATCCTCCTACGACTATAAAAATTACCGCTATAAAATCCACAAGGGACTTGACTGTTCCGGTTACGTGGGATGGTGCGTTTACAATGTGCTGAACACAAAAAATAACGAAAAAGGCTATGTTTTTTCCGCTTCGGGGCAGGCAAAGAAATTCTCCGGGCTTGGGTTTGGCAGCTACAGGAAGGCGGATCAGATCACGGATTACCGGGCGGGGGATGTCATGAGTTCCACCTGCAGCTGCTGCGGTCATGTATGGATTGCGGTTGGGCAGTGCTCTGACGGGAGCGTTGTGCTTTTGCACTCCTCGCCCTCCGGTGTTCAGCTGAACGGGACCGTCACACCGAAGGGAAGTAAAAACAGCCAGGCCGTCAGGCTTGCGGCAAAGTATATGAAAAAATATTACAGATCCTGGTATCAGAGATTTCCGAAGATGGATCGGGGCGTCTCGTACCTCACCCATTACGGGCAGATGCGCTGGAAAACCGCGGGGAAAAATGCCGTCCTGTCAGACCCGGACGGCTTGCGGAATATGAGGGCGGAGCGGGTTTTGGAGGAGCTTTTTTTGTATTAGATGAGCAGGCAGGTTTTTAGAGGTGCTCATAGATCCAATATGGTGTGAAATCGGGATGGTCTGTGACTGACCCGTGGAGGCATAGAGCTGGTGAGAGCCAAACAGCCGTCACGAAAGCTCCACAGAAATTTTTCCCATCAGTTCCCATGCGGCGTCCCGCTCCTTGCGCTGTGCAGGAGTCAGCTCCTCGTATCGGCACAGCATGGGGTGCTGCCTTTTCTCATCGTCCCGGGCAGGGCCGTAGCTCCAGTTATAAAAAATGTAGAACCGAAGCCAGCGCATATGGTCCAGCTTGCGGTACATTTCTCTGGCCTTTTCCGAGGATTTGGTTCTGCGGTAAGTGTCGTACGCTTTCTTTACCGCATCTGCGGTAAGCTCTGTGATCGTCTCGTCATCCAGAAGGATTCTGGTTTTCATCAAAAGGTGATCCGCCGCCACAATTTTTGACTGCTGATGGAGGTCATCCAGCTCATGCCAGCCAAGGGTCGGGTAGGACACGGACATGCGGAAAATATCGTTAATCATGATGGCCGCACGATTCAGACTGGTGCGAATGATCTGCTGCGGGGTATAAATATCCTCGTTTGCTCCAAAGCAGGATATCCCCGGGGCGTTCCAGCTGCTGCGCAGGTCAACGCGGCCGGGGAGCTTATAGTACTTATTCAGTGTCCAGAAAATACTCCAGCCAAGCTGTTCGTCGTCCTCACAGATAATGATGCGGTTGGCCCGTTCCAGAATGGAGCGGTTTTCAGCCCAGCTTTCTTTATGAAAGATCAGGGAATCTCCGGTTTCGGACTCCTCGTCCAGAGAGAACTGTTCGCCCAGACGGTAATGTATGGAGAGATATTTTCCGGCATCGCCGAAAATATGGTACGCCACATGCTGTTCGACGGAAATGATATTGGTCAGTATGGCCCGTTCCAGTATACTGTGTCCGTAGTTTCCGAATCCGATGAGCACAATGGTATTTTCGTGGCGGCACAGCGGTCTGGAGCGCCAGTATTGTCTGGCGCAGCATTCATAGCTGTGGAAAAAGTTGATATTTCCGGAAAGCTTGTTATGCCCGTTCGTAGTCCGCGCATAGACTTCTACCGGTAACTCGTGCAGGTTGACGACACGGCTGTTGACGCCGATGTCATTTTCCTTCATCAGAAAAACCTTACATTTTGTGCCCACATTTCTTTTCTTTGTCACAATTTTATCCGGTGAAACGCCCAGATATATGCAAGGATAATTGGGAATTTCACTTTGGTCGCTTCTTTTCTCCCCGTAGATAATCAGTGCATTCGGGTCCTCCTTGTAGATGTTGGCGGCAAGTGTGGTGGATTCCACTCCGCAGTCTGCAAAATAATACCAGTTTTTATACCGCTGCATGCCCAGCATATACAAGGGCATACCCTCGCTGGTTATAAAAGAAATTACGGCGCCGAATAAGGTCACCATAATTCCTGCGGAAAGGAGCAGGAAGATCATTCCGACTGCATGTCCCAGCGGTGTCACCGGGACCAGGTCGCCATATCCGACTGTGGTAAGCGTCACAAGCGAATACCAGAAGGCGTCTCCGAATGTGTGGATGACGGCGTCGCTGTCTGAGGATTCCGAGCAGTACAGAATCGTCAGCAGAATGAGATAGATGCATGCGACGGCTAAAATTGAACAGAGATAAATTTTCTTCCGCGGTTTCATAATATCCGTTGGCTCCTTGATCGTTTTTACTGCGCTTTTTTGGCTGTAGCTGCCATGCTTATATTATCATGGATTTCGAAACACAACAACTGCGTTTTTTATGATTCCCGTCCCCTCCCTGCGGCATTGGGCACAAAGAAAAAGCACAGGGGTATTATCTGAAAGCAAAAATAAGTTCATGCAGGATCTGCCTGCGAAAGGTGAGATTTTTCTATATTTTAATAAAAACCTCTTGAGAACACCCAGCCAATTCCTGTATAATCCAGAGGAGGAAGGCAAAATGCGAAGCATTTTTTGGAGTGCCTTCCGATGAAGTGGCAGGTGGAGCGAAGCGATGCGTGCCGTTATCTGAAAAGAGCGGGCGAACGCTATAAAAAAGGGGAAGGAGGTGAAAACAGCGTGGCAGGAATAAAGGACGTTGCGAAAAAGGCGCATGTAGGTGTCGGGACGGTGTCGCGTATGCTGAATGACAGCGGCTATGTGGCGGTGGAGACGAGAAAGAAGATCGAGATTGCCATGAAAGAGCTGGACTATACGCCGAACGAGCTGGCCCGTAATCTTTACCGCAAGAAGACCGGAATTATCGCGGTGCTCGTCCCTAGCGTATCGAACCCGTTTTTCGTGGAGTTCATCGATTATGTGGAGGCGGAGCTCTATGATTACGGATTCAAGATGATGCTCTGCAGTACACAACAGGAGAGCAATGCGGAGCTGGAATATCTGGATATGTTGAAGCGCCATATTGTGGACGGTGTGATTACAGGTGTACATTCTCTGGATGTGGAGGAGTACAAAAAAGTGAAAAAGCCGATTGTCGCCCTGGATCGTTATCTGGGGGAGGACATTCCGGTAGTCGCCGTAAACCATAAGGAGGGAGGACGTTTGGCGGCAGAGACACTGTCCGCGTGCGGATGTAAATGTGTGCTCCATTTTCGGGGAGCCATTGAGGTGGAATCTCCCTATCACGAGAGGCATTATGAGTTTGAGCGCTGTATGAAGGCGCATGGCGTGCGGACGATCTGTTATGAGCTGGAGTGGAATCGGTTTGATTTCAAATATTACCAGCAGGTGGTGAGGGATGTGTTTGCAAAGGGGCTGGAGTTTGATGGAGTATTCGGCGTTGACCGGCTGGCTATTGAGTGCATGAATGAAACCATCCGAAGCCATAAGAAAGTGCCGCGGGATGTAAAATTTGTATCCTACGACGGAACGTACATTACAGAGATGGTGGAGCCGAAGATGACAGCGATTGTTCAGCCCATCGAAGGACTGGCGAAGGAGTCGGTGCGGCTCATACATGAGCTGATCGGCGGAAGGTGTTACAAAAATGAAAATGTAATTTTGGACGTTTCACTCCAAACGGGCAGGACAACAACGGTTTAATGGGTGAAAATAGACAAAAAAGCCTGATTAAATTCTGTAAAAATATACAAAATTAGGGCAAAATAAAAAAAACTGTTGACAAGTTCGTATAGTGGAATATAATTAACATATAACAAATCAAAAAGGCGCGTCTTTTCGATTTTTATTTTTAACCATAGTGGAACGGGTTCCACTATGGGGTTGTTTTCAAATTTATTATTTTTTTCTGCAATATGGAACGGGTTCCATATTGTGTAAAAATGCCCGGGAGAAGGAAAAATCGGGCGCAGCGCAACATTAATATGAAGGAGGAGAAAGACAAAATGAAAAAAAGATTACTTTCAGCTTTAGTTATCGGCACAATGGCACTTGGAATGCTGACTGGATGCGGCGGCTCCGGCGACACAGCGGATGATGCGCAGACGGGTGACGACGCGCAGACAGGCGACAGCGCGCAGGAAGGCGATGACGCACAGGGAGAGACAGGCGGCGAAACCGTTATCAAATTCGGTATCCACGTTGCAAACCCTGCGGAGCAGGAAGCCGTTACCAACAACATCGTGGAGGCTTTCAACGAGGCGAATGCAGGAAAATACAAGGTAGAGTTCGAGGCGGCGGACACGGAGACACACTCAAAAAATATGAAGCTGAAGGCAGAGGACGGCACACTGCCGCAGGTTTTCTGGATTGAGGGTTCTGAGGCGTCCGAGTACAGCGAGGCAGGCGTTCTTTTGGATTTAACGGAGTTTCTCGACGAGAATGCGGACATCAAGACGGCTCTTGGCGGTATGGAAGCGGCATTTCTGGATGACAATGGACAGTATGGCCTTCCCTATCAGTGTAATGTACAGGGAATCTTTTACAACAAGCAGATATTTGACGATGCGGGCGTAGATTATCCGACGGATGATACGACCTATGAGGATTTTATTGCGATGATCGGAAAGCTGAAGGAGAGCGGCGTGACACCGCTTGCCATCGGAAGCAAGAACAGCGCCTTTGCAATGTGGGAGTTTAACGAGTTCCTTGCAAGGTACGGCTGGGAGGGCAGCATCGACAAGATTCTTGCAGGCGAAGACAAATTCAACAACGCACAGCTTCTGGCATGTTTTGAGAAGATGCAGGGCTTAAAGGATGCGCAGGCATTCCCCGAAAATATGGCCACGATCGAATACTTTGACGCAAAGCAGCTCTTCAACGAGGGAAAAGCAGCGATGTTTGGAACCGGACAGTGGGACTGCGCGGAGTTTGACGAGAATATCGGCGATAAGATCGGCTTCTGGTGGGGACCGAAATTTACGGATGCGGATGCCAGCCAGGAGATTGCTATGAAGGTTCCTTCGGCTCCTATCGGTGTCAGCGCGAAGGTTGCAGAGGACGAAAACTTAAAAGCAGGCGTTTACGAATTTTTGAAATTTTACTATGGTGAGGAAGCAGCGAAGATCTCTTACGAGGGTTCCATCTTCCCGGCTACCAATTACGAGGGAGCGGCAGCTTCCGAAAGCCAGTATTCCATGAACGCTATGATCGAGGCACTTGGAAGCGGTTGGGCGAGCCCGAAGGCTGCTCCGGATCTCACGGTTCCTTCTGCTGTTCAGGAAGCCTTGTATGACGGCATTTTCGGGGTTCTTCAGGGAACCTACCAGCCGTCCGAGGCGCTTGACAAGATTGATGCAGCTTTAGCAAACAGCCTGTAAATTTCGACATATCAGATATTTTGCGGCAGCTGCCTGTGTTCAGGGGCTGCCGCCTGTAAAAGCTGTGGGTACGTAGAAGTTGAAAATTGTCTGTCGCCTTTTATGGGCGGCAGGCACCTGTAAAAGCTGTGGGTACGAAAAATCCGGACAGGTCAGCGCAGGGATGGACCCGTCAAAGGGATGGTACTTGCTGTACAGGCATTGAAAAAGCATACTGGTAACGGGCACGGGAAAGATGGGTTGATATTATGCATTGGTTGAGTAAAAAAAGATATAAGATAGGATTTATGGTCCCAACATTGCTGGTTTACTGTATTTTTATTATCCTTCCGATTGCGATTGCAGTCAGGTACAGCTTCACGAAGTACACCGGAATTGGAGAGGCAAAGCCGGTGGGGCTAAAAAATTATATTAGATTGTTTCAGGATGATGTATTTTGGGTTTCCCTCAAAAATACGATGATCACGTTCGTGCTGGCATTTGCGCTTCTGCTTACGATTTCGTTTTTGATCGCGCTTTTGCTGAACAAAAAATTGAAAGGCGTGGACTTCTCAAAAGCGCTCATCTTTTCACCGGCGATTATCGCGCCGATCATTGTAGGTATTATCTGGGTGTACATTCTGGATCCCAACATCGGTATTATCAACAATGTTTTGGATGCAGTCGGGGCGTCGGGCCTGAAGCATAAATGGATCGGCGGAGATAAGCTCTCTCCTTACAGCATCGCGATCATCTATTTCTGGCAGCAGCTGGGATATCTGGTGACGATCTTTATCGCGGGTCTGAAGATGATCCCGGAGGATGTGCTGGAGGCGGTGAAAATTGACGGTGCCAGTCCGCTGCAGGAGATCCGCTACGTGATTATCCCCATGATGCGGACGACCATTTCCACGGTTGCGGTTTTGATTATCACAGGCGTGTTTAAAATCTTTGAGATTGTGCAGCAGACCACGGGAGGCGGGCCGAACCATCTGTCCGAGACGCTGGTGACTTACAGCTATTCCATGACGTTTGCGAGCAGCGATTACGGATACGGTATGTCCCTTGCGACGGTGACGTTTATACTGTCGCTGCTGATCACGGCAGTCTACAGCGCGATTACAAAAGAGGAGAAAGGCGGGAAGCGGAGCCGTTTCTCACATATCTCTCAGCGAAATGCCCGGGGGCAGAAACAGGCGGGTGATACATTAGAAGAAAGGGAGGGCTAAAGCTATGGTAAAAAGCAGAAAAAAAGCTGGTCAGTATTTTTTGATGGTGCTTATTACGTTTTTGGTAGTGCTGCCGTTTTTGTGGATGCTGGTTCTCTCCTTTAAAACAAATTCGGAGATTTTATCGACTCCGCTGGCATTGCCGAAGACATTTAATTTTGACAACTACAAGCATGCGATGGAAACGCTGAATTTCCCGCAGTTATATGGGAATACGCTGTTCGTGTGCGTGATTTCGCTGATATCGGAACTGATCATCACGTTTTTGAGCTCGTTTGTTCTGGCGCGGATGGAGTTTGAAAATGAGGGGATAAGGAAACTGCTGTACGGATTTTTGATTATCGGCTTGTCGATCTCACCGTTTATCCTTCTGTTTCCGGTATATAAAATTAACGTATTTTTTAAGCTTCGGGGGAAGCTGGCGCTGCTTTTTCCGTATATTGCCACCTCGATTTCCTTTAATACGCTGCTTTTTGTGGGATATTTGAAATCCCTTCCGGCGGAAATCGACGAAGCTGCGGTTATTGACGGATGCAGCATATGGGATTTGATGGTCCGGGTGGTTCTGCCGATGACAAAACCCGTGATCGCGACGGTTGTGATCTTTAACGTCCTGTATATCTGGAATGAATTTCCGTTTGCGTCGGTTATGCTCAGAGACGTTACGGACTACACGTTATCGATGGGCGCGTCGTTCTTTAAAGGAACCTACACGGTGGACTACGGCGGGATCGTGGCATCCAGTGTTATGATTATTATTCCGGAATTGATTTTCTACGGACTTTTCCAGAAAAACATCGTGGAAGGAATGACTGCCGGGGCGGTCAAGGGTTAACAACATCAGAATGGGCAGGAGGAAGCACCCTGCGGGTGTACCTGAATGCCAGAAAGCAGGCAAGAAGGAGGAATGCCCTGCGGGTGTACCTGGATGCCGAAAAGCAGGCAATAAGGAGGAATGCCCTGCAGGTGTACCTGGATGCCAGAAAACAGGCAAGAAGGAGGAAATTATGAGTAAAGTATCAGGATTATTTCAGGATTTGACAACGATCAAAAAGGCGCGCAACGGGCGGCTGGCCAGCTGGGATCAGCGCGGTAAAAATCAGGACTACTGGGAGATTCCGGCGAAGGAGAGTATTGTGCTGGGTGAAGTGGAGGGACCGGGGTGCATTACCCATATCTGGATGACCTCTTCCTGCCGGAAGGTGAAGGCACCTAGTATTCTGGACCCGGTGCTCAACGCATCTGCGGCTCCCGTGATGGAAATCCATCCGGCGCTGGGCGTGATCTGGGACGATTACGATCCGTTTTATTATCGAAAGGCATTGATTAAGATTACATGGGACGATCAGGATACGCCAAGTGTGCTGGTGCCCTTTGGAGATTTCTTCTGCATCGGAAACTGCTATCCGGGCAATTTCAGCTCCTTGCCGTTTAATGTTTCGCTGAAGCCGGAGGAAGCCGGACGCTACGGCGCACCCTGCTCCGTGTCCTGTTATTTCCCGATGCCCTTCAACAAAAAGGCGAAGATCGAGATTGTGAACGAGAACGAGCTGCCGTTTATTTTGTATTTCAATATTGATTACGAAATGTACAAGGAGCCTCTGGATGAGGACACGGCCTATTTCCACGCATGCTGGAGACGGGAGAATCCCTGCGACGGATGGGGACCGGATATCCAGACAAACTCCCCGGAGGTCAACAACGTGACCAACTTCAAGGGCGAGGGAAATTATACGGTGCTGGATGTGCAGGGAAGAGGACATTATGTGGGCTGCAACCTGACGGTGAAGCACTACCAGGGAAGCTGGTGGGGCGAAGGAAACGATATGTTCTTCATCGACGGGGAGGAGTATCCGAGCCTGAACGGTACCGGAACCGAGGATTACTTTAACCACGCATGGGGCATGCAGCGAAACGCCTATCCGTTTTTCGGGACGATTGTGCATGAGGGCGACACGGACGGTTTTCAGGTGTCCTACCGCTTCCATATCACCGATCCGGTGCGGTTTGAAAAGAGCCTGCGGGTGACCATCGAGCACGGACATGCGAACCATCTCTCCGACGACTGGAGTTCTACGGCATACTGGTATCAGACACTGCCGACTGCACAGAAGCTTACCGTTCTTCCGGTGGAGGAGCGTCTTCCGAACGTGCCGGTACTCACCACGCCGAAGCAAAAAGAGCCGGTTTTGACGGAGGAGATGAAGGCGGCGCGCGCTTCCTGGGAAAACAGATGGGAGAAGTACGCCCCGGCAAGACAGGAGCAGTTCCATATCAAGGAGGAAAAGGCGCGGCGTGAGTCCAGGCTCAACACGGAGTTTGCGAAAAAGCTCCGCGACGAATACAGGTAGGAGATGAGTTGTTATGTCAAAGGAAATTATGCTGCGCAATCTTGAGAAGGCACAGCGGGAAATTGATGAGAAAAAGGATATCGTGAAAAACGGCAGAATGCGCCAGCACTACCATTTTATGGCGCAGACCGGCTGGCTGAATGATCCGAACGGGCTGATTTACTATAAAGGAAAATACCACTTCTTTTTCCAGCACAATCCCTATTACGGATTTTGGGATTATATGCACTGGGGCCATGCCGTGAGCGACGATATGCTTCACTGGGAATATCTGCCGCTTGCACTGGCGCCGAGCGAAAGCTACGACGACCACATGCGGGGCGGATGCTTTTCCGGCAGCGCCATCGAGCACGACGGGAAGCTGTTTCTGATCTTCACAGGCACGACCAACGACGGAAAGGGCTTTGAGCAGACACAGTGCGTGGCCTGGAGCGAGGACGGCATCCATTTTGAAAAATATGAGGGAAATCCGGTGCTGCGGGCACCGGAGGGCGTTCCGACGTATCAGTTCCGCGACCCGAAGGTGTGGAAGCATGAGGATACTTACTACATGGTGTGCGGCGCGAGCCGCGACAACATGGCGCAGGCGCTGCTCTACCGCTCGAAGGATCTGCTGCACTGGGACTTCTTCAATGTGCTGGCGGAGAGCCGCGGCGAGTGGGGATACATGTGGGAGTGTCCGGATTTTTACCCGGTTGGCGATCAGTACGTGCTGATGTTTTCGCCCATGGGTGCGGGTGAGCGCACGGTCGTGTATCTGACTGGCGATTTTGATTACGAAACCGGAAAGTTTGTCTGGAACAAAAGCGGCGAGATTGACTGGGGCTACGACTATTATGCACCGCAGTCGTTTGTCGCGCCGGACGGGCGCAGGCTGATCGTGGGCTGGGCCAACGCCTGGGACTGGATGCCCTTCTGGAAGGACTGGGGGCCGACCTACAAGGAAGGCTGGTGCGGTTCCTTCAACCTTGTGCGTGAGGTTCGCATGACAAAGGACGGCACACTGCAGTTTGTGCCGATCCGGGAGCTTAAGACGCTCCGAAAGGATGCGTCAAAACAGGATGCGCTTGTGGTGCAGGAGGAGATGGGCCTGCAGGCGGGCGATGGCGTATCCTTCGAGCTGAAATTTAAGATCAATCTGGAAGAGACGGACGCTGAGAGCTTTGTGCTGGATCTGCGCTGCGGAGCGGGAAAACGAACGAGATGTATGTTTGATTTCAAGCATGCCGAGCTGTCCGTTGACCGGAACGAAAGCGACGGATGGAGCGAGGGCGTTTCCCGAAGCGCCATGTTTCTGAAAGGGAAAAAGGAACTGGATGTGCATATTTTTTCCGATCAAAGCTCACTTGAGATTTTTACGGATGATTACCGGAACAATCATGCCAACAATGTATTTGCGGGCAGTGAGCAGAATCAGATCCGGCTGTTTGCCTGCGGCGGGCGCGTGACGCTCGTTGATATTGAGGCTTACGGGATGGAGGAGTGCAGCCGCTAGGAAATCTTATACTGACGGGCTCTTTTGCTGGATAATTCCAGCGAAAGAGCTTTTTTAATGAAAAATCACATTCACCAAAACATTACAAGATTTTGGAACGTCTGTACAAGAATGAGGCCTTTTTCTGAAAGAATTCATTTGATACCATATAAGGGCAATGATAAATTATATTTTCAAAAAAAGGAGGAAGAATATGCAAAAAGCATGGAAACGGACCGTTTCACTGGCGCTGATCTTTGCAATGATTTTGCCGTGTCTCATAACGAGAGATGTAATGTCTGCGCAGGCAGCAGCGAAAAAACCAAAGTGCATCGTATTAAATACGAAAAACACCACGGCGACGGTAGGGGACAAGGTAAAATTGAAAGTCGATTCAGTCAAACCTGCAAAAGCATCCAGACAGGTAATCTGGAGCACATCCAATAAGAAGCTGGCAACTGTGACAAAAAAAGGTGTGGTAAAAGCAAAAAAAGCCGGAACAGTTACAATTACGGCAAAATCCAAAGAAAACAAAAAAGTAAAAGCAAAATGTAAAATTAAAATTTACAATGAAACAAAAGCAATGAAGCTGGTGGGAAGCAGCTCCTATACACTTAAAACAGGTGAAAGTGTTGCATTAAAGGCAAAAGTAACCAGTCCTGCAAAAGAATATGCACCAATTCAGTGGAGTTCCAAAAACAGTAACATCACGTCTGTTAGCAGTAATGGACAAGTTACTGCTTTAGCAGAAGGCAAAACGGTGATTACAGGGAAATGCCGGAAACATCATGGATCGCCTTGCGGCGGAGGGCAGAGGTGAAGCGTTTCTGCTTGTCACCATGAATAATACGGAGCTTGGCGGTGCAGACGCTTATGATGAGATATATGCAAACATGAAAGATCATCTGGTGCCTTATATGGAGCAGAACTATAATGTTTCCAAAAAAGGATCGGACCGTGCATTCGCAGGCTTGTCCATGGGAGCCTGGATTACAAGCCAGATGTATTATAAAGATCCGCTTTACTTTGGAAATTTTGGAATATTCAGCGGCTCTGATGCACCGAATTTTCCAAAACTGAAGGATTACAGCGATTATGCGGTACTGACAGTCTACCTTGCAGCCGGCTGGGCTGACCTGGCTTTGATACGCCGGGATGCACGCAAGGAGAACTCAACGATACGCATGTCAGAGGAATTGGATGCAGCCGGACTTATCTATAACAAAGGAGAAGGCATCCATATTGTACAGGGAGCGCACGACTGGTTTACATGGTCGCAGATTCTCAGGGATTATATTTTGACATCTCTTTGGAAAAACAAATAAATCTGTTTTTGATACAGAAATTGAAATAGAAATAGAAAAAAGTCTTTGTATAACCTCACAGGAAGCAATAATGATTAAATATTATATTTCTGTGAGGTTATTTTTGGTTTCAAATGCTTGTAAAAGCTATTAAATTGCGTATAATCAGTTCCTGAGTGCTACTTATATCAGATATTATATTTTGGAGGACATCTGATGAAAAGAAAAATTTTTATGATATTGTTTATGGTCTGTATTCTTTTGGTGGCAGCAGATGTTATCAGACTGTTTTTTATGAAGGAAAAGGAACCGGAAACTGCGCATTCACAATATCAGTATGTGTTTCTTGCACACAAAAAAGAAAAATTTTGGCTTGATGTTGCGAGCGGAGTAAAAGAGGCAGATCGGGAAATGGGTTCAGATACGCTTTTAGTGCAGTATAAAGATTTCGCAAGTGTAGGTTCCTATGTCAGGGATGCTGTTCTATCAGGTGCAAAGGGAATTATTATGCAGGGAAATGAATGGGGAAATGAAGCAATCAAAGAAGCAAAGCTGGCGGGAGTTCCGATATTATTTTATGATGGGGATTATCTGGAAAGTGGAAGAACCGCTTATATTGGAAATGACAATGTGGAATTGGGACGTATGGCTGCACGGGCTTTGATTGATGCAATGGGGGAAGCGGGTGAATAGCTTTACACCTTTTTTATTTGGGCTATATGCTGAGCTTCCCTGCCTGGTTTAGATGAAATCTACATAATTTTTAGTTTATAATAATGGCAAAATCTATCATTCTCATTCTTCCTGACGCTGCAACTGCCACCATACGTTTCCTACATGCATTGCAAGATCCTTTCCATTAAGCATCGGGTATATTTCTGCGCCAACAGGTATGATTGGCGAGTTTGACTGTCCATTTTTTTCTGGCAATTCCGAGAGGTCAAGAGTTTCTGTGATTTCTCCAAGTTTGTCCGGTTTCACCTCTTCCTCATCTATTTCTTCATTTCTTTCATAATATGCACCGTCCCAGTACATGCAGGGCAAGTACTCATCTGGATAGGCTCCTTTGCGCAATTGGTAAATAATACTTTTCAGAAAAACGAAAATCACCAGAACCAGTAAAGCAGAAAGAATACTATATAATAATTTT
>CASCGD010000006.1 GCA_949132985.1 uncultured Lachnospiraceae bacterium | reverse complement strand
CAGATGGAAATTTAGGCAAGTAAAAACGTCGATATTTAACCGCCGGAGTAATATCTGTTCAAAACCAGGGCAATATGCATAAAACACAGACATTTTGCCTGTATGAATCGTCACAAGCGCCCCTCACGAAACCGCCGGATCATCTCACGGGTCAGGCTGCTGTAGTCAAAGGTTTCGGTCAGCTCCTCCGGTGCAACCCACTTTGCCACGGAAAGCTCCGAGAGATCTGCATAAATCGTATCATCCCCGTCCAGCTCCGCGGTATAGGCCAACATCAGATTTCCCGCAAACCCCCAGGGCTGCGAGTCGTAGTAACGCACATTTTTCACCTTCAGGCCCGTCTCCTCCATGACCTCCCTGGCCACGCACTGCTCCGCAGTCTCGCCGAACTCCACGAAGCCCGCCACAAGGGCATAATTTCCGTCGCCGTGAGCGTATTTTGTGAGAAGCATTTTCCCGTTATGCCGCACCGCCGCCAGCACTGCCGGGGCGATCCTCGGAAACACCATATTTTTGCAGGAAGGGCACCGCATCATGCGCTGTGTTTCGTCGTGCACCATCTGCTCGCCGCAGCGCCCGCAAAAACGATTGTCCCTGTACCACATATACAGGTGGTGGGCACACATCCCCGCAAAGGCCTCGTGCCTCGGCCCCATCTTTTTGTTGATATAGCCCGTCGCCTCCCACGTATGTAGGGGCAGCGATAAAAACTCAGGTTTCTCCTCCCACGCCTGTAAAAAATAGTCCCTGCGCTCCCCGCCATCCATCAGTGCAAACACATACTGCGGCATCTTTCCTGAAAGCTCCGCCTTTATTTCCCCATAGAGCGGGAAACGATCGCCGTTTGCATGATCATGGATGATGCAGTATGCCCCGTTACACACGCAAATTACCACGCTGTTCGTGTCTAAATCTCTGTTCTCATATGGATTGTAAAATTTTTTTGGTGCGATCTCCTGTAACACCAGCCTCATCTCCTGTTTTGTAATTGTTTGATTTTTATGCAGCCAGCCAAAAACAGCCCGCTTTGCTGCCGTTCACCCCTGACTGACATCGCACGCCCGGCGCGCAGGTTTTGCTCAAAAGGCGCCGCAAACGCAGTCCTCAGCAAAGTGACACCGCACGCCTGGCGCGCAGGTTTTTGCTCTGCAATCCCACGCTTACGATACATCACTCGCGCAAGCTTACCTCACACCTCCTCCGGCAGCGGCTGAATCACCTTTTTGAATGTCAGCATCAGACAGATCGCCGAAATCACGCCGGACATCAGCTCCGCAATCGGGAAGCACCACCAGATCAGAGAGAGACCTCCGATTTTTGCCAGAATATACGCCACCGGCAAAAGCACTACAAGCTGACGCGCGACGGACACATACAGACTGTACATGCCGTTGCCCACCGCCTGAAAGACGGAGCTCGCCACAATACAAAACCACGCAGACAAAAAGGAAATTGCAATGGTACGCAGCGCCGGAACACCGATGGTAAGCATATTTTCAGACGCGTCAAAAAGCAAAAGCAGCATACCCGGAACCGTCTCGAATGCAAGAAAGCCCAATACCATAAAACAACATGCAATGCACATTCCCCACTTGATGGTGCGGACCATACGCTTCTTCTTTTTCGCTCCGTAATTGTACGCCACAATCGGTATAATTCCGTTGTTGAGACCGAACACCGGCATGAAAAAAAAGCTCTGGAGCTTAAAGTACACGCCAAACACGGCTGCCGCCGTCGAGGAAAGTCCCACCAAAATCAAATTCATACCGTAGGTCATAACCGAGCCGATGGACTGCATGACAATAGAAGGAAGTCCCACCTTATAAATTCCGGCGATCACATAGCCATCCGGCCGGAAGCCCTGAAAGCTGATGGTGATATCATCATTCTTTTTCAAATTATAGAGTATGCTGACGATACCCGCCACGATCTGGCCGACGACCGTCGCCACTGCCGCTCCGGCAACACCCATCCGCGGCAATCCAAAATAGCCGAAAATCAGAATCGGGTCCAGGATGATATTGATAATCGCACCCACCATCTGAGATATCATCGTAAAAAATGTCCGCCCGGTCGCCTGCAGCAGCCGCTCAAAAATAAACTGCGCATACAGTCCAAAGGACGCCACCATGACGATGGTCAGATACTGCACGCCCATCTCCATAATTTCCACCGGCGCATTCTTGATCTGGCTGGCGTAAAACGGCCTCACCGCCAAAAGCCCGATGATGACAGAGCCCACGTAGCTGATAATATGCAGAAAAATTCCGTTCATCGCCGCCTTGTTTGCCCGCTCATAATTTTTCTCACCCAGCGATTTTGACAATATGGAATTAACACCGACACCGGTTCCCGCCGCCACCGCGATGAGCAATGTTTGCAAAGGGAACGCCAGTGATACGGCTGTCAAAGCATTCTCACTGACGCGGGATACAAATATGCTGTCCACAATATTATACATTGCCTGCACCAGCATGGATATCATCATCGGCAGAGACATATTCATCAAAAGTTTGCCTTCGGGCATCGTGCCCATCTTATTTTCCTGTCTTACTTCTTCCACTTTGATTCCTCCCTTGTAAATTTTTATGAACCAGAGCACGGTAATTGATTACCCGCCCAAGAACACTTATTTAACCGGTGCACGGGCACTTTGCTTTGCCCATGCACCGGTTAATTTTTTTCTCTCGATCTCTTTTCCGAAGATACGCAAGGACTATCTTAACATGGAAAAATTTATATTGCAAGAAAAAAGAACGGAACTTCTCTGTTTACCCTGCAGCGCTATGATGCGACCACATACAAACTATTTTCATGGAATTTAAATATAACGTTTCCCGAATGGCATTCCCGGTCCTCCTTCGAAACAAGGACAGCATTTTTTCCACGATTATGTTTGGATATAAAAATTCGCTTCGCGAAGCCCAAACTGCAAGCTGAATCATGTTTTCCCACAAGCCATGCAGCAAGTGCATGGCTGTGGGAAAAATAACCTGAATACCTCCTATTTCCCGCTCTTGCGGTTAGAAACCACGTCAAAGATAACTGCTACGAGCAGAACGCCGCCCTTTACGACATACTGCCAGGAATCTCCGATACCCATAATGGACATGCCCATGTTGATGACTCCGAGAAGAAGCGCACCGATGATAACACCCGAAACTCTGCCGCTGCCGCCATATGCGGAAGCTCCGCCGATAAAGCAGGAGCCGATGGCATCCATCTCAAACGACGTGCCGGTAGCGCCGTTTACAGAGCCGACGCGCGCCAGACACAGTAGCCCGCAGAGGCCCGCGAGCAATCCCATGTTCGCGTACGCGATAAAATAGACTCTGTTTGTATTGATGCCGGAGAGCTGGCTCGCCTTCTCATTGCCGCCGACTGCATAGAAGTAACGTCCAAATGCTGTTTTGGATGTAATAAAATGGTAAATCAGGCAGACCACTACGACCCATACGAGCATAACGGAAATTCCCTTGTACTGGCAGAGCAGATAGCAGTAAAACAAAAGTACGGCAGATATGAGCACACTGCGCCCAAAGTCGCTGAGCGCGCTGTTCTGGCGGTAGCCCTTTTTCGCCTTGTTTGCCCGTGAGGAAATCGTGCTGTAGAAAATAAGAATAACAACCACGATGCCGACCACCAGCGGCGACAGAATCCTTGCGTCCGTGTCGAGTCCGGGAATTTTAATGTACGCGGTAAAAATGTTTAAAAATGCGGCATCCTGAACCGAAACGGTCTTGCTGTCGAGAATGAGACGGCCGATTCCGCGGAAGATGAACATGCCGCCCAGCGTTGTGATAAAGGGCGGGATACGGACGTACCCGATCCAGTAACCCTGCCAGATACCGGCCAAAAGACCCACAAGAATGCAGACCGGAATCGTGACATATGTGCTGATCCCACGGTTTGTGATCATCACCGCCGCCATGCCCCCCACCATGCAAATCACCGAACCTACGGACAGGTCGATGTTGCCGCCGGTCAGAATACACAGCAACATGCCGCATGCCATGACAAGCACATAGCCGTTCTGCAAAAGCAGGTTGGACATATTCTGCGCATATAAAAGGCGTCCGCCTGTTAAAAAATAAAACAAGACAAATACGATGACAAGGGCGATTGTCATGCTGTTCTTTGTCAGAAATTCACCTAAGTTGATCTGGTTTTCGCTCATAGCCTCTTTTTTGGTTGACATAGATAAGAACACTCCTCTCTTTAATCTGTGGCGCTGATAATATAGCTCATAATCTTCTCCTGTGTCGCTTCCTTCGCATCCAGTTCCCCCCGAAGCTCTCCCTCATTCATTATATAGATACGGTCGCACATGCCGATCAGCTCCGGCATTTCCGATGAGATCATGATGATGGATTTCCCATCCTCCACCATCTGATTAATCAGACAGTAAATATCATATTTTGCCCCCACATCAATACCGCGGGTCGGCTCGTCCAGAATCAAAATCTCGGGTTCCGTAAACATCCACTTTCCAAGCAGCGCTTTTTGCTGGTTCCCTCCGGAGAGATTGCCCGTTTTCTGTTCAATGGAAGGCGTCTTCGTTCCCATCGCCTTCGACATCTCCTCTGCCACGTTTATCTCCGCGGTCGTGTCGATGACACCCCTTGTGCATACCTTCTCCAGACGCGCCAGCGTCGTGTTAAAGCGAATCGATTCCCCGAGGATAAGCCCGTTCATCTTCCGGTCCTCCGTCACGTAAGCCAGCCCGCTTCTGATCGCCTGCTGCGGATTTTTTAAATCCACTTTTTTCCCGTTCAGATATATTTCTCCGCTGATGCCCGTGCCATAGCTTTTGCCGAAAATGGACATGGCAAGCTCCGTGCGGCCGGCGCCCTGCAGCCCGGAAAATCCGATGACCTCTCCCTTATGTACCTTAAAGGAAACGTTGTTGTCCACGATCTTCTCATGGTAGAGCGGATGATGAACCGTCCAGTTTTTCACCTCAAGACTCACCTCACCGCGCACCTTATGCGCCCGGGACGGGTAGCGGTCATCCATGGGGCGCCCGACCATGCCCTTGATGATGCGGTCCTCGCTGAACTCGTCAACACCCTTGACCAGCGTCTCAATCGTAGAACCGTCGCGAATGATCGTCGCCTTATCCGCGCAATAAATAATCTCGTTCAGTTTGTGTGTGATAATAATCGATGTCAGACCGTTTTTCTTAAATTCGATCAAAAGGTCCAGAAGCATCTTCGCATCCTCATCGTTTAGTGAGGAGGTCGGCTCATCCAAAATCAGAAGCTTCACATCTTTGGAAAAAGCTTTTGCAATCTCCACAAGCTGCTGCTTGCCTGTCCCGATATCCTTGATCAGATTTTGTGCAGATTCGTTCAGCCCTACCTGCCGCATATGCTTCTCGGCCTCATTGTAGGTAAGATCCCAGTCAATGTTCCCAAATTTGTTCCTTTTCTCATTCCCGAGAAACATGTTCTCGCCAATGGTGAGCAGCGGAATCAATGCCAGCTCCTGATGGATAATGACAATCCCCTTTGACTCGCTGTCTTTTAATGTTTTAAACTGGCAAAGTTCCCCGTTATAGTAGATCTCACCGGAATAGGTGCCCGCCGGATAAGTGCCTGAGAGCACGTTCATGAGCGTAGATTTTCCCGCCCCATTTTCACCGATAAGCGCATGGATCTCTCCCCGTTCCACCACCAGGTTTACATTGTCCAGCGCCTTAACTCCCGGGAACTCTTTGGTAATGGATTTCATTTCCAATATGATGTCTCCCAAAAGAAATCTCCTCCTCTCTCCTGCCTCAGCAGCAAAAAACAAAGGGAAAGGCGGGGCAGACGCCCCGCCCTCTTCCCAGGTTACGATATCGTTCCGTTATTAATTTGCGGCGGACAGATATCCGTCATCTCCCATTGTATATAAGCCGGTATCTACCAGATCCTGCAGATTATCCTTTGTGATTACATTCGGTACAAGCAGGAAAGACGGACATTTGTTGCCTTCAGAAGTCTCATAGGACTCCGTGTCATATGCGCACTCAATGTCAAACTTGTCAACAAGAGAAGCGTCGATTGTTTCTCCTGCCAGAAGCGCCTGTGCAAGGGACAGCGTAACAACCGCCTCGTTGCTGACATTCTTGTAAACGGTCATCGTCTGGATACCGTCAACGATGTTCTTTAAGTTTGCCTCGTCTCCGTCCTGTCCTGTAATCAGCACGGAATTAGATCCCGCGTAATCAGATGTAATTGCCTGTGCAACGCCAAGGGCAGTGGAATCGTTGGAGCATACCCATACATCAAGCTGCGTTCCATCCGCATAATAGGAAGAAAGAACGTTCTGCGCGCGCTCAAGCGCAGTATCCGTATTCCACTGCGCAGTGGCAACCGTATCAAAATCTGTCTGTCCGGACACTACCTTTAAAGTTCCTGCATCGATATAGGGCTTGAGCGTATCCATCGCTCCGTTGTAGAAATAGGGTGCGTTGTTGTCGGCGGGATCGCCTGCGGTAAACTCCACGTTGTAAACCTTGTCGCCCGCATTCTCGAGATCGAGCTGTTCGACAACGAACTCGCCCTGCAGCTTTCCTACGGTATAGTTATCAAACGATACGTAATAGGAAACCGCATCATTCTTAATCAGGCGGTCATACGCGATAACCGGAATATTTGCCTCCTTCGCCTCGTCCATTACCGTATTCAGCGCCTCGCCGTCGATTGCCGCGATAATCAGAAGGTCAACTCCGTCTGCGAGCATGTTCTGGATATCATTTACCTGCTTGCCAGAATCATCGTCAGAGAAGGTAAGCACCGTTTCATAGCCTGCTGCCTTGAACTGCTCGTCCAGATATGCTCCGTCACGGTTCCAGCGCTCTAAGGACTGGGTCGGCATGGCGATACCGATCTTTCCGCTTCCTGCCGGTGCTTCTGCGTCATCACCGGCTTCTGCGTCATCACCAGCTTCTGCGTCATCACCCGCCTGCGCATCGTCCTGCGTCTGCGCATCGTCGCCTGCCGGAGCATTTGTCTCACCGGCCTCCCCGCCGGATCCGCAACCGGTCAGCAGAGCCGCAGTCATTACAGCGCTCAATAAAACGCCAAGTACTTTTCTTTTCATTTAATCGTCCTCCCTTATTTTTTGATATTGCAACTATATCATGAACCAGGCTGGACTAACTTGCTTCTTTCTGTATATTCTTTCTCTCCCTTCCCTCATCTCCCGCACAAAAAACAGGACAAAATTGCCATCACAATTATGTCCTGCACAAAAAAATACTAATTTCCCGCCGCCCCTCTTTTCTCTGTCACGGCATTTTATCCGGCACGTTCAGATAGACGTCCTCTTTCAAATGGAAACCGCTGTTAATGATCACCTCGTTGATATTCTCTTTCGTCACGCACACCGGCTCCATAGCCACATAAGCAATCGTAAACACGCCGTTATCCAGCATCCTGACATCCTCCCCCGTAACCGTCCCGTCCTCTGCCAGCGCAACGGCACATTCCGCCGCACGCCTGGCAAGCTTTTCCACCGGCTTATAGACGGTCATGAGCTGTGTTCCCTCCACAATCCGCTGGCATGCCTCCAGATCTGCATCCTGGCCCACTACAAGAACCCTGCCCGCCATCCGCTTCTCTGCCAGTACCGGCACCACGCGGCTGGCAACGTCATCATTCCCGCACATAATCGCATCTGCCTGCTGAACCAGCGGCATGTGCTCGTACATATAATCAGCGGCAAGCTCCGCAAGCCATCGGTCCGCATGAAACGAATCCAGCACCGCAACATCATTTTCTGCCATGATTCTGCGAAATTCTCCCTCCACCAAAGAGACGTTACTGTCACTTGGAGAGCCCCCCAGCATGAGCACGCTGCCTCCCGCAAGCCCGTTGGCGATGAGCGTATCCGCCATCATACCGCCGACTCTCGCATTGTCAAAGGAAATATATAAATCGATATCCGCATCGTTGATAAGCCGGTCATATGCAATCACCTGTATGCCCGCCTCCTTTGCCTTCTCCACGGAATCCTTCAGCCCGTCAGAATCAATACATATGATCACGATAACATCCATATTCATTTTGATGAAATAATCAATCTGCCGCTTCTGCTCCTCAATCTCCCCGTTTGCATTCTGAACGTTTACCTCCGCACCCAACTCCTTCGCCGTGGAGACGAACACATCCCGATCCCGCTGCCACCGCTCGATAACGAAGGAGTCAAAGCTCATGCCAATTCGGATCTTTGCCTCCTCCCGCTCCTCTGATGCATCCCTTTTTTTGCCCGGCCCGCTGCATGAGACAAGAACGAGCAGCAGGCAAAAGAGCGCGCACCATGTTATCCTTCCGTATCTTTTCATGATCTGACGATGCCCCCTTTCGGCTTATGCGTGCTTATATTCTGTCGGAGTAACCCCGACGTTTTTCTTAAAAGAACGGCTGAAATAATTTGGATCGGAATATCCGCACATGGCACAGATCTCCTTCATGGAATACTCTGTTGTGTTCAGTAGCTCCTTCGCCCGCTCCATGCGGATGTTTGTCAAATATTCAATAAAATTCTTCCCGGTTCCCTCCTTAAATATTTTACTGAAATAATAAGGACTGATATTGACGGTCCTGGAAACCTCATCCAGAGACATATCCCGGTGAAAGTTGCCCCTGATATAGGCCTCCGCCATCTCGATAATACTGCCCGCTTTTTCCTCCCGCTTTCTCAAAATGTTCTGGCAGGCATGCCCCATCCGTTCCAGAAACCAGTCCCGCAGAGCCTCCGCGCTGTCCAGACCCATAACTGTCGGCAGATAATCCTGCCGGGAAGAAAAGTGATAGGTCATTCCGCCCTTCTGGTAGGCAATATGCTCCGCGTAAAGAACAAACTCCAGTATTTTCAGCCGGATACACATCACATCCGCCGGATTGTTCTCCTCCATCCAGCAGAAGAATGCCCGTACGGCGGACAATACACCGTTGATCTGCCCCTTTTCCAGCTCATCAAAAATTTTTTTCTCCAGATGAATGGGATAGTCCCCCGCATAATCACAGCCGATGGGCAGATCATCCGCATGGGCGACGCTGCCCGTAGTCATAGCCAGCGCGTTCAGCGCCTCGTTGTAGGAGTCTGCCATTTCCTGCAGCACGCCGGCTCTGCCGATGCCGATCCGAAAACTGATGCCTGTTTTCCCACGCATATGACGGACAAGCGCCCGCGCCTTATCGATCAGGTCTATTCGTTCATTGTAGTCCATCTTATCCTTCCCGCAGGGGATCAGCACTGCAAGCTTATTTGACATGACCGTTCCTACAATGCAGTCAAAATATTCCTTCAGACATCCGCGCACCTCCTGATAGTGCTGCTGCATTTTCACGCTGCTGCCCACGGCGTTTGTCATATGGCTGCCGACCTGGCTGTCTCCGCAGACAACGGACATCATATACGCATACGGCTTGTCAAATCCGAGGATCGTCTTGTAATTGTCAATGTCCTCCGTGAACTTCTCCTGCAGCAAAATATCGTAAATCAGACCGCTCTCTATGATCGGGACAACTGTCTCCAGCTTTTCCTTCACCAAAAGGTCATTGCTGCGCTTCTCGCGCTCCGCATCGATGATTCCCATCCCCTTTTTGAGAACGGAGACAATCCTGGTGCGCTCCATTGGCTTTGTGATGTACTCCAGAACCCCAAGCCTGATCGCATCTCTGGCATAACCAAACTTATCATAAGCGGACACCACCACAAAAAGCACATCCCGGTTGCCCTTGCGAATCTCTCGCATTGCCTCAATTCCGTTAATCCCCGGCATCTGAATGTCCATGATGGCGATATCCGGCCGGAACATTTCGGCGAGTTCGATGACACTCCGTCCCGTTTTCGCATACTCCACAACACACGTATCCCCAAATTCCTTCTCGATGATAAACTTCAATGAGTCGATGACGATTCCCTCATCATCCGCAATCATGATTTTGTACATCCGCTTCCTCCTGTCCCATGAAAGGCAGAAAAATAATAATCTCCGTTCCCTGATTTTCACCGGTGCTTTGAATTGACATGACATCCTCCCGCTCTGTGAACAGCCGGAGCCGCGCGATGACGTTGTCCATCCCGATGCCGTTGGAACCCGTATCCGTATTTTCTTCCCGGTAAGTTCCGTTCAAAATCCGCTCTGCCACATCCTGCTGGATGCCAATGCCGTTGTCACGGATACTGATACAGGCGCAGGAATCTCTTTGATAGACGGACAGCCATATCCTTCCTGCTCCCGCCATCTCACGGATTCCATGATTGACGCTGTTTTCCACTATGGGCTGTAAAATCATGCTGGGCATCTCGATCTGCAAAAGCGCGTCATCCACATACTTTTCATAGTGAATATCCCCCGAAAAACGGACATTTAAAATATAGATATAGTTGTCAACCAGCTCGATTTCCTCCCGGACCGTCACATTAGCACTGCTGTTTTTTACATTATAACGAAAAAATTCCGCCACATTCTGCACATACCGGTAGGTTCTGTCCGCGCCCTCCAGCATGGCCAGCTGGGCACTGGCGTTAAGCGTATTGAACAAAAAATGCGGATTAATCTGTGCCTGAAGATACTTTAGCTGCGCGTCCTTCAAATGCGCCTCCATCCGAAATTCCTTTTCCTTCATGGCACGCTCCACTTCCATACTGCGGCGGATTCGCTCAATATAATTTCGGATGCTGACAACCATCTGGTTGAAGGCTCCTGTCACCACACCAATCTCGTCCTGGGATTCCACCTCCAAAAGCGCTATGTCAAAATTTCCCTTCGCCACCTCGTCCGCGGATTTCGCCAGCGTCTTGAGAGGACTGATAATTGCGCCCACCAGCTTTATGATAATGCTGACATTCAAAAAAATAACGACCGCGATAACGCCGATGCCCACCGTCTCAAAAAGCCGGAATGCCTGGGCCAGCTCACTGTAATTGACGGAATTGTTTTTGAACTGCTGACTGTTCAGACTGCCAATATAGGTGTTGATATAATCGTACATCCGGGTCGCGCTCTCATAGCGTATCCTGTATTTTTCCACATTGCGCCCGCGCTTCGCCTCGATAGCCTGGTCCGTGAACTCCACATAGCAGAAGGACATATGCCGGATATTCCGCTTCATCCGGTCAAAGGCGCTGGCGCTCACCTCATCCCCCAGCTCCTCCACGAGCGCCAGATAGTGCTCACTGCTGCGGTAATAATCCTCCAGTGAATCGCTGGCCTTGGCGTTCAGATAATCGGTCATATAATTCTGCGCGTCATCCAGCGCGGCCGTCAGTTCATTCAGCTTCAGATTATCCCGGTATACCAGCTCCATCTCGTTAGACATCCGGTTGATTCCCAAAATCAGAAGCAGATTAACCAGGCAGACGAACAGATTTGTCAATATGTAAATACTGCTGATCTTGCCCTGCAGGGAATGGTTTAGCAGACGATGCAGCCTATTTGTCATTTTCTGCCACCTCCCTCATGTGTTCCTCCACATTCTCCCGGTTGATCAGCTTAATGTCCGCCATAAAATACTGGCTGGTATTGCCCGTCGTGTGATATTCCGTCAGGGCATCCACACAATATCTGCCCATCTGCTCCGTATCGATGGAAACCGTGGCATAGATCACATTCCGCTCAATCGCCTTTAAAATCGTCTCCGAATCGTAATAGCCCAGAATATTTACCTGTCCCACCCGGTTATAATCCACAACCGCACGATAGACACACACCGTGTTCAGCTCGTTCAGGCACACAATAATATCCGGCGCCGCACCCTCCATAAAAATATCCCGTATCGACTCCTCGACAAAAAAAGCGTTCGTATCGTCAATGGATATAAGCGTAAGCCTGATATCCATTCCGTCCTTTTTCCCCTTCTCAATCGTATCCTGTATGCCGGAGCAGAGAATGTTCTGCCCATAGTCCTGGGCATGCGCGTTGACCAGCACCGCAACCTCCACCCGATCCGGCTCGTCCGATACGGCTGTCTCCCCCTGCCCGTCCGCTTCCACACGGAGCGCCTGCTTCTCCTGCACGATCTCAAGCACTTCTTTGCCGTATTCCCTTCCCAGGTCATAGCTTCCGATTCCCACAAACGTGCACCGTCTGCTGTGCGTATTATCACCATACAGCGTGACGACCGGTATACCTTCCCCCGCCGCCTCGTCAATCAGCTCCGTCATCCCGGCGCTCTTATCCGCAGCAACAATGATACCATCCACCTGGGAGGCGATGGCAATACGCATCAGATCCTCTTTTGAGTAATTGTTGTCGAAGGAGCCGTTCAGCAGATCGACATAACTGTTTACATCAATGCCTGCCTCATAAGCTCCCTCGTAAATTGACTGCCAGAGAGAATCATTGCTGTTCTCCGCAATCATCACATAATAGTTTTCATACCGACCCGCGTCCGTCTCCGCCGTAAAATGGCTGAAATAGAAGCGGAAAATGAGCACACATGCGATCATCGTTATGACAGCAAGCACCACCGTCATCATCAGATATCCTGTATAACTGTTTTTTCTGGTCTCGCTCCGCTTCATCGCCACCCCTTTTGCAAATGATCAAACGCAATCCTTTCATTCTTTCGCCAGCGCCGGAAACAACCCTTTGAGCGTCGGATAAATCTGCCGGAATTTCTGATACTGCCTTTCATATTTCGCCACAAGCCAGGCTTCCGGCTCCACCGTATCGACCACCTTCACCAGCTTGTTCGCTGCTTCTTCGACGCTGTCAAATTCACCGCAGCCCACCGCAGCCAGCATGGCACCGCCATAACCCGGTCCCTCCTCGCTCTCAATGACGTCCACCTTCAAATTCATCACATTCGCGATAATCTTTTTCCAGAGCGGGCTTTTCGCGCCGCCGCCGCAGATTTTCGTGCGCTCGATCTGAATGCCAAGGCTCCTTGCCACCTCCAGCGAATCCCGCAGTCCGAAGGCAACGCCCTCCAGCACCGCCTGCGTCATATCCTCCCGCGCCGTATCCATCGTCATCCCGATAAAAACTGACCGCGCCGAGGGGTCGTTGTGGGGTGAACGCTCGCCCATGAGATAGGGCAGATAAAATACCTGGTTTTCTCCCAGCTTTTCAATCGATGCCTGCTCCTTTTCATACTCCGCTGTCCTTAAGATTTCATCCATCCACCACTTGTTGCAGGATGCCGCGCTCAGCATGCAGCCCATCAGATGATAATACCCGTCCGCATGGTCAAAGGAGTGCAGCGCATTGTGCGCATCCACGCCGAAGGATTTGCTCGAGATAAAAATCGTTCCGGATGTCCCGAGGGAAATGTTGCACATCCCGTCCCCCACGGTCCCGGTGCCCACGGCCGCGGCCGCGTTGTCCCCGGCTCCGGCGACTACCTTCACACCCTCCGGCAGTCCAAGCTCCTCCTCAAGCTCTCTTTTTAATGTCCCGACAACCTCGTAGCTCTCGTAGAGCCGCGGGAGCTGCGCCTCCGTTACGCCGCAGACCTCCAACATATCTTTTGACCAGCAGCGGTTTTTCACGTCCAGCAGCAGCATACCCGACGCGTCCGAATAATCCGTGCAGTGTACGCCGCTTAAGCGGTAAGCAAGATAATCCTTGGGAAGCATGATTTTTTCGATTTTCCCAAAATTTTCCGGCTCATGCTTTTTCATCCACAAGAGCTTTGGCGCGGTGAAGCCGGCAAAAGCGATGTTGGCCGTGTACTGCGAGAGTTTCTCCTTCCCGATCACCTGATTTAAATAGTCCGTCTCCTCCGCGGTCCGCCCGTCGTTCCAGAGGATTGCCGGACGGATGATGGCATCCTCCTTATCCAGAACCACCAGCCCGTGCATCTGGCCGCCGAAGCTGATGCCTGCAATCCGGCTTTTCTCACAGTCCGCGGTCAGCTCCCTGATTCCGTCTATCGTCTGTTCGTACCAGTCCTGCGGCTTTTGCTCCGACCAGCCCGGATGCGGAAAATACAGGGGATATTCCCTTGACACAATTTTATGAATCTTTCCCGTTTCGTCCATCAGCAGGAGCTTCACCGCTGACGTCCCAAGATCTACTCCGATATATAACATTTTTTCCTCCTGACATGATATGTTATGCCCGCCCTGTCTCCCTTTTCAGGCTATGCCCGCCCGCAAATCTCACGGGCGGGCCGCCCGGAAGCATCTTAAAAGAGCGCCTCCGTTTTATACTCGCGATTATACTTATTTGCCAGATGATTTTCTTCATCCCCGAATATATCGGTAATTTGCCGACCAAGCATTTGGCTCGCAGTTACAACTACCTCCAGGGATTCTCCGACGGATAGCGCACGCCCGCCGGCTGGTTGTAACCGATGTCCTCCACCGGGACGCCGATATATTTGAACACCTCAAACAGCGCTTTTCCGAAATTTCCAAACGCAACCGCGCCGTGGTGCGGGAAGTTGCCCTCGATTAAGACATGGCGGTAAAACCTTCCCATCTCAGGGATTGCAAAGACGCCGATCGCCCCGAAGGAACGGCTCGCCACCGGGAGCACCTCGCCCTGTGCGATATAGGCGCGCAGCTTGCAGTCCGCCGTGCTCTGTAACCGGAAAAATGTGATATCGCCGGGCTTGATATCGCCCTCCAACGTTCCCTGCGTCACCTCCTCGGGAAGGGAACGCGCCATGATGAGCTGGTAGCGCATCTCGCAGAAGGAGAGCTTTCCGGATGCCGTATTGCCGCAGTGGAAGCCCATAAACGTATCCTTGTGCGTATACGGGAATTTGCCCTCAATATCCTCCTGATACATATCTGCCGGGACATTGTTGTTGATATCCAGAAGCGTGACGGCATCCTCGCTGACAGCCGTTCCGATAAACTCGCTCAGCGCGCCGTAGATATCCACCTCGCACGACACCGGGATGCCCTGCGCCGTCAGGCGGCTGTTCACATAGCAGGGTACAAAGCCGAACTGCGTCTGGAACGCGGGCCAGCACTTTCCGGCGATGGCCACGTATTCGCGGTAGCCCTTATGCTCCTCCACCCAGTCTTTGAGCGTGATCTCATACTGTGCCAGCTTTGCCAGAATTTCAGGCTTTTTATTGCCCGCACCAAGCTCCTGTTCCATCTCCTTCACAACCTCCGGAATCCGTTCGTCTCCCGCATGCTTATTAAAGGCTTCAAATAAATCAAGCTCCGAGTTCTCCTCAATCTCCACGCCCAGGTTATAGAGCTGTTTGATCGGCGCGTTGCATGCCAAAAAGTTCAGCGGACGCGGGCCGAAGCTTATGATTTTCAGGCTGTTTAACCCGATGATGGCCTTTGCAATGGGACGAAACTCGGCGATCATGTCCGCGCACTCCTGCGCGGTTCCCACCGGGTATTCCGGGATGTACGCCTTTACGCCCCGCAGCTTTAAATTATAGCTGGCGTTTAACATGCCGCAGTACGCGTCACCCCTTCCCTGGATCAGGTTGTCTCCCGTCTCCTCCGCAGCCGCCACAAACATCTTCGGCCCGTCAAAGTGCTTTGCCAGCAGCGTCTCCGAGATCTCCGGGCCAAAGTTGCCGAGGTAAATAACCAGCGCATTGCAGCCTGCCTGCTTGATATCCTCCAGCGCCTGCATCATATGAATCTCGCTCTCCACGATGCAGATCGGACATTCGTAAATGCCGTCCGCTCCGTACTTCTCTGTGTACGCATTCATCAGGGCCTGACGTCTCGACACGGACAGACTCTCCGGGAAACAGTCCCTGCTCACTGCAACAACTCCGATTTTTAATTCCGGTATATTTTTCATAATATGTACCTGCCTTTCTCAATTTTTGATTTTAGAAGCTGTGTGGAATCCGGTTTTGTACGCATCGCTTCTATTCTGCCAGATCAATGTTCCTGCCCTTCAGCCCGCAGAATGCACCTGCGATCTTTGCCTCCTCATGGGCGATCAGCCATTTGTTCTTTGCCGTAATCAATCGCTCCTCACCCTCCTGTCCCGTTTGGAAAGTCAAATCCGTATTCGTTCCAGCCGGAAGGACGACTACGCAGCGGAATCCGCCCTCCGCAGCCGTGCAGGGCGCATAGTGCAGCGTTGTGGCATACAGCTCTGCCACCGTGCCCGCGGGCACATAAAATGCCTCCACCTGAGAAGTGTCATACGTGCTGTCCGCTCCGATATCCTGTCTCGCTCCCAGAAGCAGAATCATATCGGTCACTGCAATGTTGATCTCGCTGGAGCGGTGATATTCCAGCGCGTTCAACTTGTGATTATCCCCGTTGCAGTAGCCGATCTGGATCGGCAGTCCGCCAAAGGCGCGGTTTTTAAAGCGCTCTGCCTCAGGCAGGGCTTCCAGCGCCTCCACGGACGGGACGTAAATGACTTTCTCCGGCAAAGGCGTGTGTTTCATCTCCTTCAAAATTCCGGTGAGGTCATATCCCTCCAGAATCCTGCCATACCTGCCAAATGCATGGTCCGTCACTTTCTGAATATTCATCATGGTTCCTCCTAGAATGATTTTGTCCTTACAAGTCCATAAAACCATGATAACAACTTTCCGTCTATTTATCGTTCAATAATTTATCTCATTCATGTCACTTTCTTATCCTTTTGCAATATTCGCTTGGCAGCATGCCGTACTTCTTCCGAAACGCCTTTGCCAGCGCCTTACTGTTCGCAAACCCGTTGTTCAATGCCGCCTCGCTGATGGTATGCTCCGTGTTCGCCAGCTCCCGAAATGTCCGCTCCAGACGGATGCTCTCCAGGTATGTCCGATAATTGATTCCCGCATATTTCTGAAACATTCTGGAGAGGTAGGTGGGTGAGTAGCCGAATATCTTTGCCAGCGCATCCAAAGAGAGGTCGGTGTCGTAATTTTCCTTTATGTAGTCCGTAATCAGGGAAAGGCGGTTCAGATTTTTATTCAGCTTCACCATATCGGGCGTGACATCCGTCTCCCGGTATTTTGTCACCATCAGATAGAGCAGCCTGTAATAGAGGCTCTTTACCTCCATCTCGCAGCCGCAGCACTTCTGCTCGTAGGAGGCGTAGATATCCCCGATCAGTCGCATGACCTCTCCGTCCTGTGTGTTCGCAGCGTGCGAAAACCGGATATACTCCTCTCCCGTATAGTAATCCTCAAAGGTTTTTAACGGAATCTGGAGAACAATCGTCCGGTTTGGCTCCGGCGCATCAATCGAGTGGATCTCATTTGAATTTACAAGCATAAACTCCCCCGTCCGAAGCGGATAGGCCCGGTCATTCAGATAAAATTTTAAATTTCCCTCAAAAACCGCAAACAGCTCCACTGACCGGTGCCAGTGCTTATTCCGAAAATAATTCCCCTCGCCGCCCTCAAAGATAAAAATCTTAAAAGGCAGGCCCTCATTTGGCATAATGATCTCGTGACTGAATTCCATGATCCACCTCTCTGTCATACCAAAACAGGGAACGCCCAGCCATAGCCGGACGCTCCCTGTCATTCGTTTTTATATACCTGTGAGCTGCCCCCCTAATACAAAAAGGTCTGCTTTACTTTTATTATACGCCCTCCGGCATATTTTTCAACCTGGATTCTGAAAAAATTCCAGTCCAGAACATCGGTTCGCGTTGCTTTTCAAACCTGTTTTATAGACGGAATGATTGCTATTATTGCGCAAGTCAGGTATAATTAAGAACAATGCAACAGGAATTTCAACCGTTTAAGAAAGGCCTGATACTGTAAGCATGTACGGAAGAGAGGAAGATAACATGTCAAACACAAATTTGGCTCAGGCGATTGAAGCAACGAATGCTTCAAGCTCCTATGACACAAACATAAAATTCCTGCTCGCAGACAAGCAGATACTGGCATGGATTCTAAAATATACCATTTCGGAATTTAAGGATATGCCGATGAGCGGTATTATGGCCAGTATTGGAAAGGATATTGAAATCGGAACAAGGCCACTGGATGCGGGACTTTCCAATCTGGGACGCGTTAACACTTCCAACACGGAAGATAACATTCCGGGGGAAGGAACAATTTTCTTCGATATCCGCTTTACAGCATATCATAAAGAAGCGGAAATGAAATTTCTGATTAATTTAGAGGCACAGCGTTCATCTGATCCCGCTAAATTGGGGTATCATCTGGAGAACAGGATCATATTCTATCTTGCCCGAATGATTTCCGCACAGAAACAGACCGAATTTTTCCACAGTGAGTACGACCATTTAAAAAAGGTCAGAAGCATATGGCTTTGTCTGAACAACAACGAGGATGGTGATTCCATTGAAGAAATCAGTCTGAGCAGGAATACTGTTTTTGGAAATAAAGAAAATTTATATGATATAGATCTGATGCGAGGCATCATTATCAACGTCAGAAACAGAAAAAGCATAAAGAATTCTCAAAACACACTGATCGCTATGCTGGAAAAGCTGCTTTCCGAGATAAGTGTAGAGGAAAAAAAGCGTGTACTTACAGAACAATTTGGAATGACAATGACTATCGAACTGGAAGGGAGGATGCAGACTATGTGTAACTGGTCGGAAGCTATTTTGGAGAGAGGCCTGGAAGAAGGCATGGAAAAAGGCATGGAAAAAGGCATGGAAAAAGGTATGGAAAAGGGCATGGAAAAGGGCATGGAAAAGGGCATGGAAAAAGAGCGGCTTAATGCCATTAATAGAATGATTCAGGCTGGTTTTACAAAGGAGCAGATTATGTCTTGCGGCTATACTGAAAAGGAATTCACAGAAACAGGAAATGTTCATCTGTAAATTCACATTACTCTCTTCATTTACTTTATCTTTAGTGGAAACCAAAAAAGCAAATACCCCGCTGCAGGCAACGGGGTATTTGAATCTTGCAGTATACATGTTTCCGCTTACTTTACAGGATACATCACACCGTCGATGCGCACACCTGCGATCTCGTCCAGGTCAAGAATTTTTGCAAAGCTCTCGCGCGAGCAATACAATTCATCTTCCTGGTTCTTTCCGGTAACGCCTCCATTTCCGATGATAAGGGAATCCTGATTGCCGCGCTCGTTGATAACCCGGCCGTCCTTTGTCACAAATTCCACCCAGAGCGAATCGTTAAACAGCTCCATGTTGGTTCCGTCGTAATCATAGTACAGCGAATAGGAGAGCGGCGTAATATCAACAGATTTTAATGTCGCATGCGCCCCGCATTTTCCGCCTTTCAGATCAATCGTGACGGTCTTTCCGCGATAGGCTGCGCTCATATCCCACTCCAGCGCCCAGGTGCCCGCGATAGCCGTCTCAAACTCCTGTTTGCCCCGATCGATCAGAAAATCGGTCAGCTCCAGCGTCAGACGCTTTCCGTCGAGCTGAATGCCTTTATCCGCATTACAGACAACCTTATACGCGCGGTGATTGTCTGAGACAGCGTATTCATCCTCCACAAAGCAGGCGTTTATTCCATAGGTTCCCCCAAACTCACAGGGTTTTCCGTCCTCCAGAAGCTCCATCCTGTCAAATACGTTGCTCTCGTCGATTTTTATACCCTCCGGCGCTTCCACATCTACGCTCAAATAGAGCATATAGCCGTCCGTCAGCACCTGCTTTAAACTGACCGTCATACCGTCGATCGTCTGACTGGGCAGCGATGTTTTCACATCGGTTTTTTCTGAATGATTCTTTTCAGCGTCAGCGCTTCCCTGCGGCGTCTCAAAAGTCTGGCTTAAGCCTGTGCTCTCATGCATCTCCTGCACCTTCCCATCCGCGCCGAAAATAGCCGCCGTCACTGCATCCCACGCTTTGCCGATGCCTTTCGCCATAACCGGCGTCACCGCGATTACTGCAACCGCCGCGGCAGCCGCAGCCACGCCAGCAAGCTGCCGATACCTGCCGTTTCTCTTCTTGTTTCTTCCGTTCTCATCCGCTCTGATCTCTTCGTATGCTTCCTTCATCTTCATTGTCACAACCTCCGGTTCTTCGAGGGTACAAGAAAGCTGTTCCCGTAATTGTTCCGGCGCATATCCATATTTCTTCATCGTTTCTTCACACCCTCTCTTTCAAATTGTCTGCAGTAGCTCGTTGCGAAGCCGTTCCCTGCCCCGTCTGAGCCTGCTCTTCACCGTGTTCTCCCTGATATCAAGTGTGCGTGAGATCTCCTTCGTGGTAAAACCTTCGCCGTAATGCAGCACAAAGATCATGCGGTCATTCTCGGGCAGGCTTTCGATCAGCTCCTTAAATTCCAGGTTGCTCTCTGTCGAATCCCATACGCCTGCCGGCTCCGGCAGCTCATCCATGGGCTGAACGCGCCGCGCTTCCCGCAGTAATCGGTTGCAGTTATTGATCAGAATCCGGGTCAGCCACGTCTTAAAGTATGCCGGCTTTCGCAATTCACCGATATGCTCCCATGCGTTTAAGATTGTCTCGCCGATGGCGTCTGCCACATCCGCGTCCGCTTTAAAATATCCGTATGCCACCCGAAGCAATGCCGGCTTCGTCTGCTCCATCAGCTCAATAAAAGCATCCGCTTCACCGCGCATCGCACGCCGTACCAATAACTCCACGTCGGTTTCCCTCCCTTCATCTTCTTTCTCACGCTACACCTATTAGATACGGAAGGTATGAAAATAGTTGCAGGAAATTTTATGACAAAAAAAATACCCGCCGGAACTTCCAAAAAGTCCGGCAGGCAATATCCCCCTCAGGGTCTGAACCCCTGTTATTTACAAAACTGCTGGTACAACTGTGAACTTCGCCTCCCGAAAAAGCGCATCCCACGCGTCAATCAGAACCATACGCCTTTTCCCGCCGCCTGATTGACATGCGAAAGTACAGCCGGCAGGGAACCACCTGCCCATCGCTGCCGCACGCCTCTCTAAAGGACAAAGACCTCAACCTCCTCCTGCATCCCATCTGCAACGTTGCGCAGTTCTCCTGAGCTCTTCGCAATGCGGGACATATGTTCTCCCATCTCCACCATGGAGGCGGATACCTCCTGCGTCCCCGCTGCATTTTCCTGGGAAAGCGCGGACAGGTTCTGGATAATGTCCACCACACCGGCCCGGGTGTCGTCGATTTTCTCCATCTTTACGGCAATACTCCGGATTCCCTCGATGGTTTTTTCAACGCCGCCGTGCATCTCTGTAAAACGCTCCCGGGTCATTCCTACATTCTCGTTCTGGGCAGCCATGACCGTCTTTACCTCGTCCATGATCTGAACCGCCTTCTCGGAATCCTCCATAAGGTGGGCGATAATCTCCCCGATCTGCTTTGCCGATTCATTTGACTCCTCCGCCAGCTTCTGGATCTGTCCCGCCACCACAGCGAACCCGCGTCCCTGCTCTCCTGCCCTGGCCGCCTCAATCGAAGCATTCAGGGAAAGCAGGTTTGTCTGCTCCGCAATCGATGTAATCAGCGCTGTCGCCTCTTTAATCTTAACCGCCGATTCGTTCGTCGTATTCGTCTGCTCGTAGATCAGCTCGATGGCATCCTGTGCCTTCCGGTTTACCGAATCCATCGTATCCAATGTTGTGGCTGCCTCTTCACTGGAGGAATACATGACTTCCGCCATTTTATGCAGCTCTTCCATCTGCTCATTGTTCTCTTCAATCATACCTCCCATGAGAACAATATTATCCATCACCCGCTGCGTCTCCTGTGCCTGGGATGTAGAACCCTTCGCAATTTCATGAACGGATTTCTCTACCTCCTTCACCGTCTCGAAAATCAGATCGGCATCCTCATTGAGCATATGAGACGTTTCCATGACTGTAGCGCTGTGCCCCTCAATCCGGCCGATCACCCCGCTCAAATGTCCCCGCAGCGTATCTACCGCCCGGCTGATCGCTCCAGTCTCATCCTTCTTTGCACTCAGCTTCTCCTGGCTTTTATCTTCCCTGAAATCCAGACCCGCAAACTGCATAGCGATCTTTGCAATACGCTTGAGCGGTCTGACGATCACGTCGCAAATAAAAAATACGATCACCATACAGATGAGCATGGCAATGCCGCCCCAGAAAATAGCAGTCAGAACAATCTCATCCGAGGATTTCATATTCCCGTTCGAAGACTTCAATGCTGCATCCTCGTCAGCCGTGATGACAAAAATATAGGAACCGTCCTCCGTAACGCTGTAAGCGGCATATTTGCGCGCTCCATTATATGTATACTTAATGGAAGCGGTCTCCTTCGGGATATTTCCTTTCTGTATCTCTGCAACCGTAGCGTTTACCGCCTCGTTTTCCACCGGCGTCCCGATGCGATCAGCCGTAGGATGATAACACATCGTGCCGTCACGGTCCACAATATAGGCATAGGAGCCTTCCATACCCATAATGTCCAGACCTCCAACCAGCTCTCCCCAGAACGCTGCGTCCGGCTTCTCTCCCGCTTCCTTCAGATCTGCAATTCGGATATTCATCACCTTCTGATAGGAATCAGCCATATCCTCCATGTCACAGATCACCATATCTTTAAACTGTTTCCTTGAAAGTGAACCAAAAATAATAATCTGTGTGACACTCACGGTCATAATCGCCATCATCGCTATAAAGATAATCCTGACCCGGATCGACCCAAGCGCTGATATTCCCAGTTCTCCTCCACTGCCTGCTGTTCCCGTCTTCCTGTGCACCTGTGCTGCTTTACGTTGTTCCATAGCCTTTCTCCTTGCATTTTAAGTATATTTATATTTCATTTACAATGATGCCTCTTCGCACCATAATTCGCTCAGATATATTCAGATTAAAAAATAGATGCTGGACATTCGAATCAATGCTGATAAAACAGAACCGCACCAAACTATTAATAAAATTTTATCATTTTCAGGGCAAATGTCAATATTTTCACAAAAAAAGGGCTTGAACCACCAGCCCTTTTTCCACACGCTATACCTCGTCAACCGCCAGCTTTTTCACCGCCTGCAGCGCAGACTGCATCGGCGGCAGTGAGATGAGCACCAGCGTGATGGCGCCCTCAATGCCAATGTAGCTGAGATTATATACTGCGGAGTACACCGCCGGGTTCCAGCCCTCCCACGCATAGTAGTAGAAAAAAATATAGCCGGAGAGAAATGCAAACACCCAGCGCCCCAAAATGCCCAGCAGATAGCCTTTTTGCAGGCCATATCTGCTGCCCGAAAAAAATCCCGACATCCCCAGCGCCCCAAAGGCAAAGGGATAGTCTACCAGCATCTGCGGCAATGTTAAAATATACGGATCGATAATCAGCTGCAGAATACCATAGGCGACGCCTGTCAAAATGCCGGCCTTCGGTCCGTACCAATAGCCGATAAGCGCGATAAAAAGCATACTGCAAAGCGTTACGGAACCGCCCATCGGCGCTTCAAACAGCTTGATCATCGAAGTAACTGTTGCCAGCGCCATAGCCATGGCGGAGAATATCAGCTGCCTTGTGGTGATGCGGCTTTTTCCTGTCCCGCCGCTGCGCACCAGCGCCACAGCAGCGCCGATGCACAGGAAGGCAGCCAGCACAAGCACCGCATAGCCCAGTGTTGTCAGCTCATAGCTGACATCCTCACCGCTGACAATCTGAGTTGCAAACATTTTCCACATAAAAAAATCCTCCTTTTCTTTCTTAGGAGGGGCAACAAATGAATGCTCTTTCGCCAAAGCAAAAAAGCCGCTTCCTTACGCCGGTATGATCCGGATCAAGTAATGAGGGTTCACTCGTCTCAGCCCCGCAGGGCACCCCTAGCCTGTTTTATGTATTTAGTTATATCTTCTGCGCAGCAAGCCGCGCAGGACCATCATATATCGAAGCGTTTCAATTGTCAAGAGACATTGCCGGACGGCTTATGATATTCTGTTTTTCCTGATGCATTTCCCGAAATTTCCTTTACCGGAATTACCGCAAATGCCTTCCGGGCAATTACTGATTCCCCCCCCTTCCAAAAGATCTCGCCATGGCCGGGACAGATCCAGCAGTCGTCTGGGAGTGCTTCAAAAAAAGTTTTTGCCTTCTGCTCATAATCTTCCTGACTCCCGCCCGGGAATTTTGTGATAACTTCCTGGTCTCTCAGGTAGGAATCCCCGGAAAAAATGATTTTTTGATCAATCGTCACGGCAATACTTCCCTCTGAATGTCCGGGAATGTGGTAGCAGTGGATCTCATGGTGATTCCAGTCCATCTCCAGCTCTTCGTCAAATATCCTCGTCGCACCCTCACATGTATAGGCCGGGTAATCCCTGCAGCGCTCTCCGGTTACATAAAAAAGATACACACCAAAGATCCGGGACAAATTCATTTTTGCGCTCTGTATATTTTCGCTGCACCGCCTGGAGGCAATAACCTGCGTTTGCGTCCGGTTCCATGCCCGGATTCGATTCAGGCCGCTGATATGATCACAGTGCTCATGGGTCAGAATCACCATCGATAGCGTCAGACTCTCCCGCTTTAGTATCTGAATCACTTCTTCCGGGAGATTCGGGTCAATCAACAGAACCTGACCGTTCTCTTCCACGATATAGCAGTTACTTCCCGTCAACGGATCTGTAAGTGTTCTGATTTCCATCCGCTTTGTCTCATATTCACTATTCACAAAAGGCAATCACATCCGCTCCCTGCCTGACAAAAAGTTCCGTCACAGTCCTGCCGATTCCGCGCAGGCACCCTGTGACAACCGCGTTTTTCCCTTCCAGTAACATCACAAATCTCCTTATTCATGCTTCGATTTCCACACCATAGCGCTTCAATACTTCTTTCCCCTTCACATACGACGAGAAATCCAACAGATCCTGCGTAGAGAGCATAATGTCAAATGCCTCCTCCAAATCCGAGATCAGAGCCATATGCCGTACGGACTCCCATTTCGAATAAGTCAGATACTTCATAGTGACAAGTTCCTCTTCCTTTACCGGGAAATTCGTGAGAAACGCCCTGTTATATATTTCTAAATTTGTCATATAAATCTCCTTCCTGATCTTTTATCCGAGCTTCGAGAAAGCGCCGCGCCTCAGGCAGCAATTCTTCCGGTCTGACCACCTGATCAACCAGCCCGATACGCTGCGCATATCTCGCGTTGATCATTTCACCGGCATACAGAAGCTCTTTCGCCCGTCCGACTCCAATCAAACGGGGCAGACGATAGCTTCCCCCCGCTCCCGGAATAATTCCGAGCGAAACCTCCGGCTGGGAGAAACGTGCTCTTACAGATGCAATCCGACACGTGCAGGAAATCGCCAGCTCGTTTCCTCCGCCTGCGCACAGTCCCCCGATCGCCGCCACCGAAATCATCTTCAGATCTTCGATTGCCCGATTCAGATTTCTTCCGATTTGTCCAAAGCGATCCGCTTCCTCCCGATTCAGGGGATACATCTCCTCCACAGATGCCCCGGCGCAGAAAACAGACGCCCCGCTTGTCAGAATCATCCCTCGCATCCGGGGATTTTTGGCCACTTCCGCGACTGCTGACGAAAGCGCCTCCATAAAAGCCCTTGTCAGCATATTGTGCTGCTCTTCATCCTCCATCCAGATGACCGCATACGTCTTTTGCTCCTCAATACGCACATGCTCGCCCATATCGTTTCCGCCTCTATTTCAGAAACAAGCCAATTTCCGAAAATCGGAAATTGGCCTGCTTTTTTCCAAGCCCTCATTGCCATCCAGCAGCGAACCTTCCCGAGCATCTTTACTCGTATGCTTCGTGAAACCGCTCTTCAAACGTTTTCGCCAGTTCCTCCCAAAACTGCGGTGCCGCTACCTTGATCAACTCTCTTGCACGCTCCCGCAGTGTTTTTCCTTTCAGCTTCGCGATTCCAAATTCCGTCACAACGTAATCCACGTCAGTCCTGGATGTAGTGACACAGGAGCCTTCTGTCAGGAACGGAACAATCTTGGATACCGTTTTTCCTTTCGCCGTTGCCGGGAAAGCCAGGATGGAACGGCCTCCTTTTGAAAGCGCCGCTCCCCGTATGAAATCTACCTGTCCGCCAATACCTGAAAACTGCTTCAATCCCATTGCCTCGGAGCAGACCTGTCCCTGCAGATCCACCTGCACCGCAGAATTTACAGATACAAGATTATCATTCTGACCAATGATCATCGGATGATTTACATAATCCACCGGCATCATGGAAATAACCGGGTTATCGTTTATGAAGTCATATAGCCTCCTGGTTCCCATAAGAAATGCGATGACCATCTTCCCCGGATTAAAATTCTTCGCTTTACAGGTAATGACGCCCTTTTCGTACAAGTCTACTACGCCGTCGGATACCATCTCTGAATGAATCCCCAGATCTTTTTTATCACCAAGGAATGTCAACACCGCATCCGGAATCGCACCGATCCCCAGCTGAAGCGTATCTCCGTCATTGATCAGGGACGCACAATTTTTTCCGATAGCCATCTCCACGTCCCCGATCTTCGACAGTCCAAGCTCGGGAATCGGAGCGTCGCTCTCCGTGATAATGTCGATATCATTGATATGAATAAAGCATTCTCCCAATGTGCGCGGCATATTCGGATTCACCTGCGCAATCACAAGCTTCGCCGCTTCCGCAGCCGGTTTCGTATAATCACAGGAAACGCCAAAGCTGCAGAAACCATTTTTATCCGGCACAGACACCTGTATCAACGCTACATCAACCGGAAGCGTTGTCCGGAACAATTCTGGCGCCTGATAGAAGAAACACGGCGTAAAATCTCCCCTCGCACTGTTGATGCACTCTCTGCTCGCAGCTCCCAGAAACAGGCTGTTCAGCCGGAAATGCTTACGCATTTCCGGCTTCGTATACAGAGAGTGGCCCATGGCAACCATCTGAACGATTTCCACGTCCTCATATCCAATCTCGTCCGCCATCTCAACCATTGCATCCACCAGCGCGAGCGGCTCTCCTGCCGCATGTGCCAAAAGTACGCGATCGCCGGATTTGATTGCTTTTACAGCTTCCTTTGCCGGTTTTCGTTTTGCATTATAAACTGTCCTCCAGTCCATAACAACACCTCCTTTAAAGTATCGCCCGTTCGCTTTCTCTCCCGGGCAAGTCGTCGGAAAGCATTTAAAATAATGCTCCGCATGTTTCTTGTCTCCTACTCCTCAATCTTTGCAATTGCTTTTGCAAGCTTTTTCTTCTTCGCGAGATTCCCCTGGCGTGCGATCATGATTCTCTGCGCCTGCGGTGAGCCTGCCCCGTGCATGGACTCGGTTCGATAGCCGACCGCAGCAGTTCCAAGTGTCAGATTTTCAATCAGCCTAAGAATCCGTAATCTGTTTTCTGTAGAAACCGTACTGATTCCTTTTAAGTACTTTTCAACAACCGGTCCGATCTTCGGATCCTTCAAATCCTTCTCGGACGGGGCTGTAACCATAAGACCGCCCGCAATATCCTCCGCCAGCCGCGCGATCTCATACGGGAACCTTGTTACATTTTGCTTACATACGTTCGCAAGCAGCAGATCGATCAGATAATTTCCTGATTCCGTCGGCTGTCCTTCTGCCGAACATGCAATACCACAGCAGTAAAGCGTTTCATTCAAATGCGTCATCTCAATCAGCTTGTCTTTGACATGCGACGCTTTTGCCGCGCCGTTATAGTCTGCCGCAACCGCTGCCGCACCGATCAGAACATCGCCCACGCCAACTTTACATCCGCCGTAGGACTGTCTGTGATAACCTGCAAATCGTTCCACAAGTACGCCCGCAAACTCTGTTTCGCCGTTCAGGAAGATTCTGTCATTCGGCACAAACACATGATCAAATACCGTCAGCGCTTCCACACCGCCAAATTCGCTGTTGCCGACATCAATCTGAGAGCCTTCCAGCTTTCTCGTATCACAGGACTGACGGCCGATAATCATAAAGATCCCTTCCGCATCCGTCGGAACTGCAAAGGAAATCGCATAATCCTTGTCATCCGGTCCCATAGCGATGGTCGGCATTACGATTACTTCCTGTGAGTTAATGATTCCTGTCTGATGCGCTTTTGCCCCGCAGACTACCACGCCGTCGTCTCTTCTCTCCACGACGCGCAGATACAGGTCCGGGTCCGCCTGTGCGTGGGGTGCCAGACTCCTGTCACCCTTCGGGTCCGTCATGGCACCGTCCACCGTAAAGTCTGTCTCCTGAATGTAATGCAGATATTTTTTGAAATTCTCATGATAATGTGTTCCATACTTCTGATCGATGTCATATGTGGTAGAATACTGAGCGTTAAATGCATCCATACCTACACATCTCTGGAAACATGCAGCCGTCTTCTGTCCACAAAGTCTCTGCATCTTTACCTTGTTTCTCAGATCATCCGTACTCATGTGAATGTTATTAAACCGGTTGATTTTCCGTCCGTCCGGCAGCGTCACCGTCATCAATGCTTCATGCTCCGGAATCTGTGCAAGATCATACGTCATTTTTACAGAATTCAGCGAAGGCCGCAAGATCGGGTGATCGACCGGATTTTCGATTTTCTCACCAAACATATACACCTCGAGATTCAGTTTCCTCATGCTTTCTACATATTGTTCGCCTGTCATAAGTGCCATAATTACTACCGCCTTTCATTTTTTATTTTCTCAAGCATTTCTGGTCCCAACCATTGACTTATATATGAGCAACTTCCATGCCAAAGAAATTTTCTGCAAAAAGGGAGGAAATTTTTTAATCATTCTTGTTTTTTATGCATTTTTTATGTGATCCATGCTGTGTTTTTAATATCTTGTTTTACTTTTGATACAATGATCTCGTAATGTCACGCAAACATTGTTTCATTTTTAAAACAAATCTCATTTTTGAATACCAAAGCCTCAAAAAAAAAGCGCCTCCTTTCAGGAAACGCTTTCGCTCTTTTTTCTCTGCTGCCACACACTTCTCGCCTGAGTGATCAGATCGTCGCTCACCCCTGTCACCAGAATCACATCCTGCACCCCCGGCAAATGCTCCTGTACAATCTCTTTGATCATCTCCTCCGTTGTCAGCGATGCGGAGGGACATCCCGAACACCGACCCGTCAACCGGACTTTCAGGATATGATTCTGATATTCTGTTACCTGCACGCCGCCCTCATGCTCTAAGAGGCGCGGCCTCACATAGAGATCCAAAACTTTTTCGATTTCTTTTTGCATCACGAAACTCCTTCCTACAATAAAAATTCCTCTTTCCTGTCGCCTGCTTGATAAACAGGATATACAAATTATTGAGCAATTTTTATACCACTTTCTACTGATCCTTCGGGCTTCCATACTTCTCCAGAAAGTGTTTCCGTCTCCTCGAAAAAGTTGCCGGGTCCATACTCAAATACCTGGCCGCCTCCCGTACATTTTTGTGAACCTGATATGCTCTCTCCATATATTCCAGCTCGGTTTTTTCCAGCTCGGTTTTCAGATTCATCCGTTCCGTCAGCTCACCGGTCGGCCCGAAAGCGGTCGGCGCAATTCCCGCAATGCCGAGGTCCTCCATCAAAATCTCATGATTATTGCACATAATGTAAGCCCGCTCCAGAACATTTTTCAATTCTCTTACATTTCCCGGCCAATTGTATTCCATCATGCCCGCAAGCGCCGCGTTTGACAGGCGCTTATCCGTATTATATTTTTGATTCAGCTTCTTTAGCATGCTCTCTGCCAGTGCGCCTATGTCCCCTTTTCTGCACCTCAGCGGGGGAATTAAAACCGGAAATACGCTCAATCTGTAATACAGATCTTCCCGAAACGTTTTGTTCCTCACCATTGCTTTCAGATCCCGGTTGGTCGCGGCCAACACCCGGACATCGACCTTCACCGGCACATTGCCTCCAACCCTCAGAAATTCCTGTTCCTGCAGCACCCGAAGAAGCTTTGTCTGCGTCACAGGCGGCAAGTCGCCGATCTCATCTAAAAAAATAGTGCCTTTATCAGCCACCTCGAAAAGCCCCATCTTTCCTTCTTTTCTCGCACCTGTAAAAGCGCCTCTTTCATATCCGAACAATTCCGATTCTGCCAAATCCTCCGGAATCGTACCGCAGTTTACTTTGATAAAGTTTTTATTTTTCCTCAGGGAATTCTGGTGGATATACATTGCAACCCGTTCCTTCCCCACCCCGGTTTCTCCCTGCAACAGTATCATGGTGTCCATCTGCGCCGCCCGTTTCACGGTTCGAAGCAGGTTGAGCATTTCCGGGTCATTCGCAATCAGATCTGTATGTGAAATCAGGTACTGCCGGATGACATCAATCTCCTCCCGGTAGCGCAGATTTTTCTGATATCTCTTTTCCAGTTCCTGCTGCATCTGATAAATATCAGAAATATCTCTGACGTTTGTCACGATCATCCGGACCCTGTTCTTTTTATCATAAAAAGGCGTGCTTGTAACAACTGCATGTTTTCCCGTCCGAAACGTCTGCTCGATGGTCACAGGCATATTTCTTTCCAGCGCCAGAAGCGAGGCTGATTTTGAAATCACGCCTTTTTCCACCAGAGTTCGCATGTTATACCCCAGCACATCTTTTTCGCGCAGCCCTGTAATCCGTTCATAGGATGTATTCATCCAGACCGTCGTCGCTTCTCCGTCCGTTATATATATTCCGTCGTATGAACTGTCCAGCACTGTCGCCATCAGCTGCGTCTGCCTGTCGGCCTCATTCTCCCCATCCATGACATTGCGGATCATCTTCTGCAAATATTCATCACGCATATAAGCCCTTTTTCCTCCTTAGCTTTCGTACGTTTCCTGATCTGCCTGTTAGCATAACCCCGCCTTCCTCAATACCAAATCCTGATTTGATATTTCTTTGCCTTCAAATACAGAAAAAATCAAGCGCGTTTTGTTTTCTCTGGTTTTCCGCCATTTCAGCTGTTCCGCAAATCCTTCCATTTTTCAAGGAGAACCGCCCGCAGCTCCTCCTCCGTGTGACCCGTATCATCGGCAGCGCCCGCAATAAACCCTTCCCCTCTTCGGTTTCGATCCAGCCAGATGGTATTCCACCCCGCCGCCTTGGCGCCCACAATATCATGCTCGTAGGAATCCCCGATATACCAGGTTTCTCTCAAATTCAGCCCCATTCTTCGCTCCGCTTCCCGAAACACGGCCGGGTCCGGCTTATTGACGCCAATATCACCCGTAACGAGAAGGTGCTCCTCCAAAATCCAGCGCTCCAGTCCCAATGCGTGAAATTTCATACAACTTTCCTCACATACTGGTTCACCTGAATAGAAGCCTTTAAACGCCGTCATCCAAGCGTAATATTTTCACCCTTCAAGCCGCAGAACGCGCCCTCGATTCCAGCCTCCTCATGGGCGATCAGCCATTTATTTTTCGCCATCATCAAGCGGTCTTCTCCCTCTTTTGTGACCGAAAAGGTCAGCGGCGTATTGGTTCCCGCAGGAAGAATCACCACACTGCAAAAGCCGCCTCCTGCCGCAGTGCAGGGCGCATAGTGCAGCGTCGTCGCATACATCTCCACCGCTGTCCCCGCGGGCACTAAAAATGCTTCCACCCAAGAAGTATCATACGTACCATCCGCTCCGATATCCTGCTGCGCGCCCAACAGTAAAATCATATCGGTCACCGCGATGTTGATCTCACTGCAGCGGTGATATTCCAGCGCGTTCAGCCTGTGATTGTCCCCACTGCAGCAGCCGATCTGAACCGGCAGTCCGCCAAAGGCACGGTTTTTGAAATTTTCTGCCTCGGGCAGAGCCTCCAGCGCCCCCACGGACGGAACGTAACAAACTTCCTCCGTCAAAGGCGTATGCTCCATCTCCTTCAAAAACCCGGAGAGATCATAGCCCGTCAAAACCTTTCCATACCTGCCAAATGTATCGTCCGCTACATTCTGAATATCCATCCCTGTTCCTCCCTCAAATATATTTCATCACTTTCCCGCGTTACTCCAGAATCGCCGCCAGATCCTTCATGGATTTCTCACCCAGCAGCGTCTTCTCGTCGTTAATGACAATCATCGGGACGCGCTCGATTTTGTAGGCCTCCACCAGATCGGGATAGAGATTCGCGTCGATCATCGTTGCGGTCAGCTTCGGACTCATCGCCGCCAGATGCTGCGCGCCGATGACGGTCGCCGCGCAGTGGTGGCACGCCAGAGACACGAACACCTTCAGATCCGATTCCTTTTTCAGCTTCGTGAGCTTCTTCTCTGTCCACTTATCCACCGGCTGTCCGGGGCCTGCCGCGTTGTAGCAGCCCAGCACGAACGAGTTCATCTCCTTGCCGCCCGGCACTCCGTAAAACGCAACACCCGTAAAAGCGCCCGCCTTGTACAGTCCCATGGCAGGGATGCGCCCCTCCTTGTCAAAATCTGCTTCCGCCCGGTCGTTGGTTCCCTTCTCGCACACGGTGAGGCTCACCCGATCCCCAAGCGTCTCCACGTCGAACAGGAGCGATAACAGCTCCCGGCTCTTCTCCTCGCCGCCGTCAACGATCGCGACGATCTCCAGGTTCTCCGTGAGCTTACTGAATACATTCTTAATCTGCGCACGCAGCTCATCGTCCAACAGCGCGGACGTTCTTGAAATATCTGCATAGGCTTCCATAGCCGCCTGTTCCTCCCTTCATCAGACCCGGGCCGGCTTTTTGCACACACGCCACCGGCCGGCCCGGCACAACAAATTACAACATCCCCACCAGATCAAGGCTCGGCTTTAGCGTCTCCGCACCCGGCTCCCACTTCGCGGGGCATACCTGATCACCGTGCTCACGCACGAACTGCGCCGCCTGAAGCTTACGCAGCAGCTCTTTCGCATTGCGTCCGATGCCCATGTTGTGGATCTCATACGCCTGAATCACACCGTCCGGGTCCACGATAAACGTACCGCGCAATGCCTGTCCGGCCTCCTCCACGAGTACGTCAAACTGTCTCGAGAGCTTCCACGCCGCGTCGCTCAACATCGGGTATTTAATCTTTTTGATCGTCTCGGACGCATCCGCCCATGCCTTGTGAACAAAATGGCTGTCCGTGGACACGGAATAGATCTCGCAGCCCGCCTCTTGAAACTCCTCATAATGATCCGCCAGATCGCCCAGCTCCGTCGGGCAGACAAACGTAAAATCCGCCGGATAGAAGAAAAAGACCTTCCATTTCCCAGCCGCCGACGCATCCGTCACTGTGATAAACTCCCCGTTCTGATAGGCATCAACCTGAAACGGCTCCACCTTTTTTTCTATAAAACTCATATTTGTTTCTCCTTTCCTGCCTGTTTTTTGGCATAGAGGTATTCCCGAAGGGTGTTTCTCCTTTCCTGCCTGTTTTTGGCATAGAGGTATTCCCGAAGGGTATTTTCAGTAGTTATTCCTATTTTCTAACAGAAAACAAAAAAAATCAATCCCTGTTTTAAAAATCTGTCCTGTCATTTTCCAGATTTTGTCTATTTTGTTTTCACCTTTTTTTTGTTATACTATTCTTAGCCTGGAGACCATGGTCTCCATCTTTGAAAGCAAACAAAAAAACAGGAGGGTTTTACTATGGCAAAGGACGGATTAGGAATCGCCAACATGAACGGCGACACCAATAACGAAGACAAGAGCTGCGGGCTTACCGACATGAACTGTCTGGACGGCCAGGATCAGAAAGACCACAGCCTTACCAACATGAACGGTGATACCGAAGACGAGGACAAGAGCTGCGGACTCACCGACATGAACTGCGTACAGTAAACGTGTAATCATTGATTTTCATCGCACAGGAAATTCACAGAGCTTTCCTGTGCGATCAGAAAACCGCCTGTCGGATGACAGACGGTTTTCTTCGTTCATGCGCTGAATCTGGCGCTACATCAGCCCCCACACCCAATAGATGATCCCCAGGATCCAGCTCGTAAAGATACCGTATAAGATCACAGGGCCGCAGATCGTAAAGATCTTCGCGCCGCAGCCGAACACGTTTCCCTCGCTGCCGCGAAACTCAATGGCCGGGGCCGCCACACTGTTTGCAAATCCGGTAATGGGCACAAGCGCCCCGGCACCGCCCCATTTTGCGAAGGTCGGATAAATGTTCAGCCCCGTGAGCAGGACGCTCAAAAATACGAGCACGAGCGTGCACCACATCGGCGCCATCTCCTCGTCGGCGCCCATCGCCTTTGCGGCGTTTATAATTCCCTGCCCGATGCAGCAGATCACACCGCCCACAACGAACGCTTTCGCCATGTTCCCTCCGAGACTGTAGGTCGGCGTGACCTGCTTCACATAATCGTTATATTCCTTTTGCCGCCGCTCTTTTTCCGGCGGCAGCGTATCATTTTTCATCATATCGCCATCTCCCTTTTTGTAGCTGTCAGAAACCATGCCCGGAAACATCGTGTTTTCCTCCATGGTCGTTTTATGCTATTATGACTTCTTACGCCGGATTTTATGCAGATCACGCTAAACTTTTCCAGCGTTCCCACCGATAAAAGAAATATCTGAATGACATATATGTACACAGAAATAAAAAATACAGGACGAACCAGGGACGGTAAATTGATTTGGAAAAGGGATATTTCTAAGTCTTTTTATGGTTCTTTTATTTTGCTTTGTAGGGAGACAATCAAAATAAACCGGTATCCTTGTCAAAGGGAGCGATGTTTTGATTATTCAATCGAGTAATATCGGCATGGCGGGAAGGCGTAATTTTTCTTCCCGGTCTTTATCCTCGCAAACGATGAGCCTCTGGGGGAAAAATTCTCTTTCCATGTCCACCGGCAGCTCTTCGCAGGCACAGCACGCCATTTACGGCGGCAAACGGGGCGGCGCGAGCTTTTCCGACAACCTGTTTGACCGCTTTCAGGCGAGCCAGAATGTAAACGGCTTAAACCGTCTGAACAACAATTCCCGTATGCAGAATCTGCTGAAAATACGGGACGAAACTTTAAACCATCTGTTAAACCTCCTGCTGGGCAGGGACGCGCGCATGAACGGCGGTTCTCTTCTGGGGGATAGCATCACGCAGCCGATGGGCGGACAGTACAGCTCGGAATTTTATTTTGAGGAAAACGAGACGACCTCCTTCTCCACCGAGGGCACGGTAAAAACCTCGGACGGACGGGAGATAAGCTTCAACGTGGAGCTTTCCATGAGCCGTTCCTTCACCCAGTACGCCGCGCAGCAAATCGATTTTGGCGCGCCGCGTCTCATTGACCCGCTGGTCATCAATCTGGACGTACCCGCTGCGGACGTGCAGGACCAGAAATTTATGTTCGACCTCGATGCGGACGGACACGAGGAGGCGATCTCAAAGCTCGGCCCCGGCAGCGGCTTTTTAGCCCTCGACAAAAACGGGGACGGTAAAATTAACGACGGAAGCGAGCTGTTCGGCGCCACAAACGGCAACGGGTTTGCAGAGCTGGCGAAATACGACAGCGACGGAAACGGATGGATTGATGAAGCAGACGAAATTTTTGACAAGCTGCTCATCTGGAGCAAGGACGAAGCCGGAAACGACCAGCTGGTCGGTCTTGGCAAGGCAGGAGTGGGTGCCATCTATCTCGGTGCGGCGGACACGCAGTTTTCCATGAACAACCGCCAGAACGAGACGAATGCGCTGATCCGCCAGACCAGCATGTTCATGTACGAGAACGGCGGCGTCGGCACGATCCAGCAGGTTGACTTTGCCACGTAGCACAGGGCGTTTTTAAGGGTTCGCGCCCCGCAGTCACCTACACGATTCGCTCCCACATGTGCTGCTCCTGCAGTCCCATTTTCAGGAGCTCCTCCATCTGGCTGTCATAGCGATCCTGATCCGGGTGGTAATATTTGAGCATATGTGCGAGATGCTTCTCCTGTCCGTTGGCGGGCGAAAATTCCGGGAGAAGCTCCTGAACCAGCGTCTGCAGCGCTTCTGGCCGAATATCTGCTGCGACCTGACGGTTCATGAGCTGACACAGAATGCCCGCGGCATAATAAAATTCATAGTTACCGGTCATGACGGATGCTTCGAGACTGCATTTGATCACGACACTTTGTCTTGTCAATTCAATATGCATAAAATAATACCTCCCTGTTATGATCCGCTGCGCGAGGGAAAATTTTCCTCTCCTGCGGCGGGTCCGGCATGGGGGTTTTTCCGGCCCCACGGCTTATTTCCAATGTCAGTAACCGGGTCTGCGCAGACTCCCCTCACCGAACGTATACTCCGGCGTGGCAAGGGGGAATGCCAGCTCCCGCTCATAGTACCATGGGTCGCCCGGATGCAGCGGGTTGTTTAACACATGAAACTCCTGCGCCGGCATATAGCCCTGCGCCAGCAAAAACGCTTTTTCTCCCCGTTCATCCTCGCACAGATCCACGACCATCACCACATGTCCGGGACTTCCGCCCTTTAACAACACATCGCCAACAGTGATCTCAGCCGCCGAAACAGGCTCCGATTCCCCCTCCATCGACAGCGTGCCTGCATAGGAAAACACGTAGCGCAGATATTTTTTCAGATTTTCGTACGAATCGTCATAGTCCGCCGTCTGCACCCACGACACCTCGTTTCCGCTGACCTGAATCCGTCCGCCATCCCGCCATCTCGTATATTCGGCGTAAAACCCGTTTACAAAATGAAAAGCAATCCGCTCCTTCTGCCCGCTCTCCCAAAAATACTCGGCATACACACGCATCACCGAGTCCGCGCACTGCTGCAAATCCTCGTTTTCGATCGGAAGCGCAACCACAGCGGCATGCGCTGTCTGGTTTCCCTTTTCCCTGCCGTCGTAAAGCAGAACCGGGCTGCCGTCCTCCTTCATCGGATAGTCCCGCAGGAATGCCGCCAGACTCCCCGGCTTCCCCTGCACGCGCGAAAATCCCTCTGGCGCTGCGATGCGCGCCGCAAGCGTCATGCCCTCCGGGCGGATCAGGCTTGTTTTCACGTCTGTTCCCGATGCAGCCCCGCCGGGCGCTTTCTGCGCTGAATTTTCTTGGCCTGCTGTCTGTTCTCCGCCTTTTGTCTGCTCGCCGTTCCCTGTCGGCTCACCGTCTTTTGCCTGTCTTTCGTCTTCTGCCTGCTCACCGGTCCCCGGCGAATCGCCATCTTCCGGCGCCCCGTTTTCCGTCTGCTCACCACCCTCCGGTGTGCGGCTCCCCGTCTGCCTGCCTTTCTCTTCTGCGCCGCCGTCTGTCTCTGTCCCATTTTCTGCTGCCGGGTTTGCCGCATCCGACCCGGTGCGCCCGTCTTTTTCTGCGCCCGCGCACCCTGCCATCAACGCCGGGCAGAATGCCATTATAAAAAGTCCGGTCTTATATTTTTTCATAAAATCCCACATCCTACATTTTTCTTGACCCGCTTCCTGCGGGATGATAAAATTTTTTATAGTTCATCGCCGGCTAAGGCATGTATGTCCTGGCCCAACGATGGTAAACTAATTATAGAGCAATCGAATACTTATGTCCAGAAAGGCTTATCATATGTCCGAATCGATCATCGACTATGTTACAACTGAACTGCGCACCTTCGCGGAGCATCCCTTTCACGAGGTGGACTCCCTTGTGCTTTCCCAGTTTTCCTATATCTGCCTGGGCAGCCTGATCGCTCCGCCCTCCGCCGGTGTCCCGCAGCATCCTCTGACCATCCAAAAGCTCTACCGCGCGGAATGCTTTCCCGAGTTTTTTGCAGGACAGTCCGACGCCGTGCGCAACCGGCAGCTTCTGTGTGCCTGCGCCGCCAGCCCGCGTTTCCGCGACATCGGCGTCGCCTGCTACGACGAGCAGTTTGACCCGGCGTCCGAAAAGCAGTTTTGCGCCATGACTTTTTTCCTCGGAGACGGCCGCGCCTACCTCGCCTTCCGCGGTACGGATTCCACGCTCGTCGGCTGGAAGGAGGATTTTAACATGGCGTTTTTAACGCCGGTTCCCTCCCAGGAGGCCGCGTGCACCTACACGCGCGCCGTTGCAGAGCATGTGCACGGGCAGCTGATCCTCGGCGGCCACTCCAAGGGCGGCAATCTGGCAGTCTACGCGGCGATGACAAGTCCCGCCGCCCTCCAGAACCGCATCACCGACATCTACTCCCACGACGGTCCCGGCTTTAAGGACAACATTTTCGAGAGCGACGCCTTCGTGCGCATCAGAGACCGCATCCATAAGACGCTGCCCCAGTCCTCCCTCGTGGGTATGCTTCTTCAGCATCAGGAGAATTATTCGGTTGTCGAGAGCGGCGGGGTGGGCATTTTACAGCATAATCCCTACTCGTGGATCGTCCGGGACGGCTCCTTCGTAAAGCTGTCGGCCCTCACCACCGGGGCAGACTACCTTAACCGCACACTGTCCGACTGGCTCGCCGGACTTTCCGCAGACGAGCGCGAACAGTTTGTGGATGCCCTTTACTCCGCCGTCTCCGCCGCAAATATTACCTCCTTCACCGAGCTGCGCGGTAACTGGACGGACGAGCTGCCAAGACTCATGGACCATGTAAAGAGTATGGACGAAACGTCCCGCCGCATCTTACAGCAGACGTTAAAGTCGCTCTTTGTCATGGCATGGAAAAACCTGCCCTCCCCGGCTGACGGTCGGATGGGCATGCACGCCCTGCCCGGCAGGGACAGGACGGAGCGCGCATAGCTGCTTTGCACCTCTGGAAAGCGCCCGGGGCAACGCACAGATCTATACTCGTGAACGCATTTATTTGCCGCGTTCATGTCCTGCATGGTAGAAGCGTTCACGCGTTATACATACAGGTTGGAGCGGATATTTTCGTTAACGAGTATAAATTCAGAAACATAAATAATTCAGAAAGAGAGGATCTTTATCTATGGACAGACAAAAAATCAACGAATGGAAGCGCAAACTTCCCGAATTCAGACAAAAGACCGATGCCTTCTACGCCGGCGAGCTGGACAAGGGCAGCTACAAAGGCTATTCCGGCTACTTCGGCTCCTACGCGCAAAAGGGCGGGAATGCAAGCATGCTGCGCCTGCGCACGCCCGCGGGACGCATCCCAAAGGAGATTCTCGCCGTCATCGCGGACATGCTAAAACGCCATGACGTGCCACGACTGCACTTTACGACGTGCCAGACGATCCAGCTCCACGATTTAAAGCCGGACGCGCTCTATCCGCTCATGGAAGAGGCACTGGATAACGGCATCATCATCATGGGCGGCGGCGGTGACTTCCCCCGCAATACGATGTGCTCCCCGCTCTCAGGCGTGCAGAAAGGTGAGCATTTTGACGTGCTCCCGTACGCCGAGGCGGCGGCGGACTACGCGCTCACCCTCATCGACGCCGAGAAGATGCCCCGAAAGCTCAAAGTAGCCTTCTCCAATTCGCCGGAAAACGCGCCCCACGCCACCTACCGCGACCTCGGCTTTGTGGCAAACGCAGACGGCACCTTCGATGTGTACAGCGCAGGCGGCCTGGGAGGCTTCCCGAAGCTGGGCGTAAAGGTCGCCGAGGGCATTGACCCGAAGGAGATCCTTTACTATGTCAAGGCGATGTGGCTTACCTTCCGCGCTTACGGCAACTATGAGAACCGCGCGAAGGCGCGCACGCGCTACATGCAGGACACCCTCGGCGGAGCGGAAAATTACGCAAAAGCATACGCCGAAAAACTGCAGTCGGTGTTTGACAGCGGCGAGGATCTGACGCTCCCCGACGATTTTCCTGATGCTCCCCTCACAAAGTCCGGAGACGGCAGCACCGTAAACGACCCCCGCGTCATTCCCCAGAAGCAGAACGGTCTCTACGCCGTCGTCTACCACCCCATCGGCGGCCAGCCCGATAAGGAGACATTTCTCGCGCTGTGCGATCTGATCGCATCGATCCCGGACGCCGAGCTGCGCCTCTCGCCGGATGAGACCGCCTATATCGTAAACCTCACCGGCTCCGAAGCCGTGCGCGTGCTTGCCGCAACCGAAAACGACAGCGCACGCACGCCCTTTGAGAGGAGCGTGAGCTGCATCGGCGCTTCGACCTGTCAGGTCGGCGTGCGCGATTCTCAGGCTCTTTTGCGCGCAAGTGTGAAGGCGGTGCGCGCGGCGGACATCCCCGCAGACGCCTTGCCGAAGATCCACATCTCCGGCTGCCCGTCCTCCTGCGGCACCCACCAGACAAGTCCCATCGGCTTTCGCGGCGGCATGAAAAAGGTTGACGGCAAGCCGCAGTCCGCGTTCGTCTTAAGCGTCGACGGCTGTGAGCAGCAGGGCGTGGAGAATCTCGGGCGGGAACTCGGCCCGATCCTTGATCAGGACATTCCGAAATTCCTCGTCGAGGTCGGAAAGACCGTCGCCGCCTCCGGCATGGATTTCGACAGCTGGTACGCCGCGAACGCGGAGACGTTTGAAGCGATCGCAAAGAAATATACGGAATGATAGAAAGTCTGCCCGATCAAAAAGGAGCCGGACGCCCGCAATCATCTCGTGGCATTCCTGCTCCTTTTCGGAGGACTTATTTTTATCGCCCTGCATGTGCTGAAACTGTTATTTTAGAATCTCCTCTGCAAACTTTACCATACAGATCTTTTTGCAGAAGCAGAACCCGTACTTATAGATCTTCTGATACCCCTCGTCGAGCAGCTCCGCCGCGTAGTCCCGCTCCTCGATCTGCCTTAGCGCCTCGTCGCACATTGCCTCCATCTGCCCGAATTTTTTCGCGCACTTGATCTCGATAATCATCGCGGGCATCCGCGGGTGATGCGGCTCAAGGTAGAGATCCGGCCTGCCGCTGCCATGCTCCCGGTTCGAACTGATGTGATACCCTTCAATCCCTCCTAAAAGCCCCAGCAGATACCCGTGGAAAAAGTTCTCCGCGCTGTCATAATAGCTGATGCTCCCCAGAAGCTGCCCGTTAATAAAATTCTCGATTTTTTCACAGTCCCCCGTGCGCATTCCCTCCAGAAACGGCGTCGTGTCATAGTCCTTTTTCTGCTCGTCAAACCACTCGCGGATCGTGTTCTGATAAATGTAACGAATCTCTTCATTTGGAATCTCAAGCGTCAAATACATGACATTGGCCTCGAACCGCCGCGACACCGCCTTCAGATAGCCCGTGAAAAACAAAAAATTCCACAGGTTATCCTGATTTTTATAAATCTCCCCGTAGGTGATCTCCTCGTGAACCGGCTTTTCCACCGTACTGCCTGCGATCAAACTTTCGATCTCACTCTTTACAGCTGTATCCGCGCGCTCGATCAGCTCCCGCACGATGCTGTTCGACGAGGTGTTCGACCAGTACGGCTTCGGAAACTCCGTGTTATGCTCTGTGATATCCCAGACATAGTAGATAAGGCTCCACGGGTTGTACACTTCGGTATCCCCGAAGAGATACCCGTCGTACCAGTCCTTCACCTCCGCCTCCCGCTCACCGATGCCATAGTAGTCCAGCATCTCTTTCACTTCCGCCTGTGTAAACCCGAAATATTCCGCGTAGCTGTCGTCCAGAATCGATATGATCCGCAAATGATTCAGTCCCGTAAAAATGCTCTCCCTGCTGATCCGCAGGCACCCGGTCACGACCGCAAACGCCAGATTCGTGTTCGTCTTTAGCGCCGACTCAAACAGCGAGCGGATAAAGTCGATCATCTCGCCGTAAAAGCCCCGGAAATGTGAATTTTCCAGCGGCACATCGTACTCGTCGATCAAAATGATGACATCCCTGCCGTGATAACTTTTCAGGCATTCGGACAGAAATTGCAGAGAGGTCGCATAATCATCCCGGCTACCCTCCCTGTCCATCAACGTTTCATACAGCCCTTTATCCCTCTCTCGGATGCCGTCCGCCTCCAGCAGATAGGCATGTCTTTTATATTCCCTTACGATCTCCTCCCGCAGCCGCGCATACGCCGCCGCAAAATCCGGCTGCTTCGCCGATTTGAGCGTGAGCGAGATGACCGGATACTGTCCCATATGGCTCCGATACGCCTCCCCGGCCTCCGCGATCTTTGTGCCCTCGAAATAACGGCTGTTGTCGATCACAGCGCCGTCCTCGCCGATCTCCTGCTCAAAAAACGTGCGCAGCATCTGAAGCGTCAGCGTTTTCCCGAAACGACGCGGACGGGTAAAGAGATTCACCTTTCCGGCTTTGTCCAAAATATCCTTGATCATCAGCGTCTTATCCACATAATAGTAACGCTTATCTATCATTTCCTTAAAAAACTCAATTCCGATCGGCAACGGACGTCTGTTCACGGTATACACCTCTCTTTCTGCACAGAACTGTATGCAAATAACCGGCTCCCCGCAGGTTTTTATAGGAACACTATACACACTTTCCTTTCATAAGGCAAGTTTTTTGATTTCGGACCGGCAATGCGTACCGCGCTAATCCCCTGCCATTTTCGCAGGTTTTTTACAACCGATGAGATTTGTGACAAAGGACAAACTCTAAATTCTCACTGCTGAAAGACGGATCCCATCCGCCATGTCCTCGTCATCCTCTAAAATCAGAATCGTCTTTTTCTATATATTTCATGTTATTTATCATATAAGGGTCTTTCTGTTTTACAAGACTTCCTGAAGAAATTTTTTGAGAGAATTAAGAGCAGCATGATTCCAGTCAAAAGCACCTGCCGCAGCGGCTTCGCCAATTTTTAACGATACATAATCGTTATGAACCGAAAAATATGTATGCAGCTTCGCTTTGAATATTCTGCGGAAAGCTTTCTGACGGTGCTTCTCCAGATTATTTAGAAACGCATCAATCTGTTCTAACGTATCGAAAGCGAAAGAATCAGATAGAATCGAAAGGCATAAATCTTCAAGCGTACCGTTTTGAGCTGTATTATCGCAGGCCGGAAACAGCACAAAACCTACTCGCGGAGATTTCCCTTCCCAGCAATGAGGCTCTGCCGGAACCGGAAAATCGTTTTTTTGCAAAGCAATTCGAATTTCACTGCACGCTGTTTTTGCATTTGTTTCCGCATCACGGATGACAAGCAGTGATTTTAGTTTTTCAAACCCGTCCATATTCTTCAATATCGCTAATTTCTGCGGTAATTCAGAATTCCCTCCAAAGTCAATCACTTGAAAGTCATTCGAAAAACCGGGTAAAAAAGAAAGCGCATCACTATTTAAATACTGAATCAGAAATTCCTGTTCATCCCGGCCTTCACAGAGAATCAGATTTTCCCGAAGTATCTTCGTATTTGTTTTTCTCGGCATTAACGAACCTCCATATCCGTTGCAACGGCCATTTGAAGTAAATCCTCTGAGTAACGATATGCATGACTGCCCGTACGATTCTTATCAAGACGGTAAAAGCAAAACTCAGACTTTCGGCCAGCCTGTTCTATCCCGTCCACAGCTCCGATAATGCACTCATAGCTATGTGTAGTAGCTATAATCTGACAGCTGTTTTCGTGAGCTGTCCGCGCGATGATCTCCCACAGCCTGGGAAGCATGGAGTAATGGAAACCTGTTTCAATCTCATCAATAAGGAGAATGGAATGTGGATTTACAGCAATTGAAAGAACAATAAACAGAAGCTTGTTCAGCCCGTCTCCGGCAAGTCTGAGCGGCAACCGCTGATTCCCGATTTTTACAAAAAGCTGGGCCATACCATTCACTACAATCGTTGAAAGATCGTCTATCGCTGGTTCAATGAGTTTTAATATTTCAACAATTTGTTGTTTTCTTCCGTCTAATTCCAGCTTCCCGAGCCATTCCGCAATAAAGCTGTCACTGTTGTTGTTTATAATTGCCGCATTGATAAACTGAGTAAATGGCATAGACAAACCAGGAGCAGTTGCAGGTGAGGTTAAATTCCGGACAATACCCATTGGCCCCGCAATGAAATGCCCCTCTTCAGTATAATCCCCTCTCTGAAATGTGAACTTAAGCGTATACGAGGATGCGGCAGAAGATATGATCTGCCCCATGAGCTCCTTTGATACATTCATATCCGCCGGAGGAACAAAATCATTATCCCTCTCATATTTCAGCAAAGCCGGTACGCCAGAAAATTCCACGCGGATTTGCAAAGGATTTCGCAGATCATTTTGGTAAAATGCTGCTTCCCATAAATTTGCAGAATCGCCGGTCGGAATAAAACCACGAAATTTGTTAATCTTCATAAACGAATCAGGTGCAAGATGATCTAAAAAAAGAAATATTCCCTCCAATATGGAGCTTTTTCCCGCATTATTTTTTCCGGAAATCAATGTAATTGGTTTAACATCGAAAAGCTCGAGTTTTTCAAAACCCCGAAAATATTCAAACGCAATTTGTCCAATCATGCTCTGCCTCCATTTGAACCTGCCATCCAATTTGTTTTTTAGTGTAACACAGTCCGGGCGATAATAAAAGCAAAATTTATATCTCATTTCCCACTTGACATTTTATCACGACAATTGTAGAATATACTTATCACTACTTTTGTAGAAAGGAGGACGCCCGATGTTACAGGAAAACACATATTTCTGGCTGAGAATCTGTTGTGCGGTTCTTTTTACAGCTGCGTTCGGGAGTTTGTTCCGGGATGCATGGATGCGCGAACATGGCAGAAAGCGCTCCGTCCTCGCAGAGGTCTGGGGAATTGAACAAAAAAATACATCGACCTCCGTCGCCGGCGGCGCACTCCTTTTCCCCCTGTACTTTACCCTTTTGTTTGTATTCACCCTCGGTCAGCGCGGATGGAGCGCCGCCTTATCGGAGCTGTTCCACGTTTCGGCCGGAATGCTGCTGACGATGAGCTTCTACTATATCGCGCTGCTGCTTCTCATGCCCGCGCTGCGACGGCATTTCAGTGCGCGCACCTGTGCGACCGCATGGCTGATTCCGACATACCTCTACTATACGATCTCTGTGACGCCGCTTTTTTTCGAACCGTATGTCATATTATATTGTCCGGCAAAGCTGACCCGCTGGCTGATTCCGGTGTGGTTTACCGTATTTCTGCTCCTGTTTGCGGGAGCCATTCTCTCGCACCTTCTCCTGCGCCGCCGCATTCTTTCGGAAGCCTTTGACGAATACGACGAAGACGTGCTTACCATCTGGCTGCAGGAAATGGAACGGCTTGATCGAAAGGACCCCGTCCGCCTGCTCCGCTGGAAGCACGCATCGACGCCCTTTTCGCTGGGAACGGGAAGCGGCAAACAGGCGCTGACCGGACGACCCGCGAGCGCTACGCCGCGCTGCTTTTACATTCCGCGGCGGTGCTGCCGGGCTTTACCACCTGCCTGTCCACGGATGCCAGGTCGCTGCGCTACCGCCTGAAGCACATCATGCAGGTGCACGGCCACCGCCGGGGAACCGTGTTTCTCATGGCGCTTCTCTTCACCTGCATTATGTGCCACGGCATCTTTGCCTTCACGGACGAGCGCTCATCGCTTGGCGAGGTGATGGATGCTTCCGCAGTCACGAAGATTTCCTGTGAAGTATTCGATACGGACATAGGTGCCTGCCGCTGGGTGAAGCCAGGCGGCAGTGAAAAGGAAGCGCTCCTTGCCTGGCTCTCGGCGCTTCCCGTGGAGCGCCTGGCAGGGCCTTACAGCCGCAATTCGGCTACGGAGTATTCGCACCGCATCTACATCGACCTTTTAGATCAGGAAGACAACCAGCACACGGTCGTCATCTACGACAAAAGCGTTTCGGTCTACAACGGGGACGGCGCAGTCGAGCGCATCACATGTTACTACATCCGGAAAACGCCCGGCTGGGAAAGGATTGAGGAATACCTATGATAGCGGAACTCACACGGCTCTTTTTGCGGGCATTTGCCGCAGCCTTTTACGCCTGGGTGCTCGGGGTTACCTTCCGATACGCATGGAACAGGGAACACGGCGGTGCGCATGGCCAAGAGCACTCTCCGAAAAACGGCTGGCAAAACCGGCTTATCACCACCGACCTGGTGACGCTCCTTTTTCCGGCAGGACTCGCCGTTATTTTTGCCGGATTTATGCTGACGAACGGATGGCGAAATGTGCTCCCCTGCTTTTTTCGCTTTTCCACCGATCTGCTGCTGACAATGAGCCTGTATTACATTGTAATGCTTGTGTTGATGCCCGCGCTGCGGAAACGTGTCAGCGCACAGGCCTGCGCGGCCGCGTGGCTGCTTCCGGCTTACCTTTACTTTGTTGTACTCCTGTTTCCGAAAGCTCCCATGCCCCGCCTGGTGTTCTACTGCCCGGCATGGATCCTCGATGTGCTTGCCCCGGTGTGGTTTGCCGGCTTTGGACTCGTTTTTGCCGGATTCGTCTTTTCTCATCTTCGGTTTTGCCGGCATATCCTGCCCACGATTACCGACGAATCCGACGGGATGGTGCGCGCTGTCTGGGCACAGGAGCTGGCGCGGTTTCATATAGAGAAGCCCGTTCGCCTTGTCCGCTGCCCGCCGGCATCCACACCCTTTTCCATGAACCATGGAAAACAGGTGCTCACCATACTCCCGCCATGCCCTTACACGGAGCAGGAGCTTCACCTGATTTTCCGCCATGAGCTGCACCATATCCAGCGGAACGATACAAATACCCGGCTCTTCTTTGCCTTTTTGTGCGCGTTCTTCTGGTTTCATCCCCTCGTGTGGCTCACGGCCAGAGAATCGGCAAAGGACATGGAGCTCTCCTGCGATGAAATCGTATTAGAGGACGCGGACGACGACACCCGAAAACGCTATGCTTCCCTGCTCCTGCACACAGCCGCCCGGCCCCGCGGGTTCACTACCTGCCTGTCTGCGGACGCAAGAGCCCTTCGCTACCGCCTGAAAAATGTCATGCATGAGCGGAAATGCACGCCCGGAACCAGGCTGCTCATGGCACTCCTGTTCGTCTGCATCATGTGCCATGGCACACTCGCCTTTTTTGACAGCCGCTTTACGCTCGATACGCTGTTCGCAGACGGCAGGGCGATGAACCACGTGCTCTATGAAGTGTATGACCGGGGAACCGGCAGCTACCAGTCAAAAAACGAAGCGGAGCTGAAAAACGGAAGCCTGGAACCGCTGCTTGCTTACCTCTCCTCCCTATCCGCCGAGGAGCTGGTGGGATCGTCACAGCGGGAGGAAGGCACCCCGGAGCACGCTCGCCGCCTGTACCTTTCGGATGAGAACGGCACGCTGCAGGGCATCTGGATTTACGACAACGGCATCACCGTCTGCGACTGGTATCAAAAGGACAGGAGCAAGCGCTTCCGCGTCTATTACGTGAGGGGCAAAATTGACTGGAAAAAAATTGAAGCATTTTTTGAGTGACACACATTCGTTTCGGAGGGAAAAACGCAGCAGAAACAGGCGGACGGCCCATTGAGAAGCGATTTTCATGGCCGGATGCCTGCAAACGTAAAAGAATTTATACTGACGAGCACTAAAATTTTTCAACAAAGCCGACTCACGAGCGTCAATACTTTGGACAATATGGAAAATGTTTTCGCTCGTGAGTATAAACTGTTACGATTTTATTACCCGCAAGTATAAATAAGGAGGTTTTACACATGAATAAAAAAAGAAAACGCCTGCCGGACGGCGAGCTTACAATCATGCAGATCGTATGGGACAACGAGCCGCCCGTGGCGCGCAGCACGATCGAAAAGGAGCTTGGCGGCGAAAAACAGCTCGCGCCGAGCACGATCATCACATTTTTGAACCGGCTCTGCGAAAAGGGATTTTTGTCCCTGGAGCGAAAGGGCCGCACCAACTATTACACACCGCTCATCTCCCGGCGCACCTATCTGGCCGAGGAGAGCCGCAGTATGCTGAACCGGCTCTACGGCGGCTCACTGGCGAACTTTGCCACCGCCCTGTGCGACAGCGGCATCAGCCGTGAGGAAATCGAGACACTGCGGGAGCTTTTGGAAAGGGGGACGCTATGATACTTTTCACTCGGATTTTTATGGCAATGTCCTTCTCATGCCTGATCGGATTTTTCTTTCACCGCGCATGGGGACTGGAACACGGCAACGATTTTTCCGCGCAGGACCGTCTTTACGGGCGCGACCGGAGGGATAAAATTATCCAGATCGGTTTTTGTCCCCTCATTCTTCCCATTGGCCTTGGCATCATCTTTGCCGGAATCGTCTGGAAACTTGGCTTAACCGACGGAGTCTCCTTTTTCTTCCGGATCTCTATCGATCTGCTTTTGACCATGAGTATCTATTATCTGGCACTGCTTTTTCTGATTCCGCTTTTGCGGCGGCATATCAGTGCACGGGCATGTGCGGCCGCATGGCTGTTTCCGGCCCTGCTCTATTACCTGGGCTACAATTTTACAACGATCATTCCACGGGCTGTGATCTACTGTCCGAAGCAGCTTCTGGCCACGCTCATCCCGATATGGTCCGGCGGCTTCATCCTTGTTTTCGGCGCATCTCTCCTCTCACATCTGCATTTTCGCCGAAAGGTCATGCGCGCGGCCCGCGAGGAATGCGACGCATCGGTACTGCAGATCTGGCAGGAGGAATCGGAACAGCTCGGCTTTAAAAACCCGATCCGGCTCGTCCGTTACGAACACGCAAAAACCCCGTTTTCCATGGGAGATTCCAAGCGCACGCGCGTAACGGTGCTGCCCCCTCGCCCGTACACGACAAAAGAGCTTCGCCTCATCTTCCGACACGAGCTGCACCACCTCCAGCGAAACGACGCGGACTCCAAGTGCTTCTTTTCCTTCCTGCTGGCCCTCTTCTGGTTCCATCCGCTGATGTGGCTCGCGCTTCGGGAGGCAGGCCGCGACATCGAGCTATCCTGCGACGAGATCGTGCTGGAAACAGCGGATGACGATGACCGAAAATTATATGCCGATTTGCTCTTAAACACAGCCGGGGAACGGCACGGCTTTACTACCTGCATGTCCGCGGATGCCTCCTCCCTCCGCTACCGCCTGAAAAACGTGATGAAAAAGCAGCGCCGCCCCGCGGGCACGCTGCTGCTCATGGTGCTTTTGTTCACCTGCCTCATGTTCCACGGCGTCCTTGCGGTCTCCGACGAGCGCATGACCCTTGGCGAGGTCTTCTCCGTGGAGTCCGTCAATTACTGCCTGTACCAGGCGGATGATGAGTTCTACCGCTCCGATGCCGATTTAACCCCTGAAAACCGGGCAGCGCTGCTCTCCTACCTGGAAACACTGCCCATCGAGCATCTAAACGACGGGCGTTATTCGGTCGCGTCAGAACAGGTGCCCCGGCTTTATTTTTCCAGCGATGAGACGCGCCAATGCATCTGGCTGGGCGACAGCAGCATCGTCCTCTGCGACCTCGATCGTCTGGACAACGCTTTCTCTGTCGTCTACTACGTTCGTGAGGACGTGGACTGGGGAAAAATTGAAGCGTGCTTTCCATAGACTTTCATTCCTGCATATGGTATACTCTTATTGTCACGATGTATTTTACAATATAGAAAGCAGGTGATTATATGCCGCCCGGTATTGAAGTTGCCAAACAGGCACTTGATGATTTTAAGAAAATTCAAGAGTATATGTTATCAGCAAAAAAAGAAAATGCCACTGAAACATATGCCAAATTGAAAGATGAATATTTAACATTGAAGGCATTGCTGAATCTATCCGGGATTAATCTCACAGATATTGACAAAATCAAAGAATGACAATCCCAACCAAAGAACAGTACCGCGCTGCAGAAATAACACAAAGAACAGGTGCCGTATTCACCGTTATTTCCTCAATGCTGTACCAGGGTGTAAAGTGCTTGAAATCAAGGACTTTACACCCTTTTTATAGTACCGGGGCAGACCCTGCGGCGGCACCGTCGGTGAAAGCCGGCGCGGCACTACTCCACCCAGTTCATCTTTATCCCGTATTCCGGCACCAGAAGCTGCCCCTGCGAACCGGTGATCGGAACGAATGACTGAACCTGCGCCAGCTGCTCCTGCAAAAGCCGCCCGATCTCATCCATCAGCCTGCGGCGTTCCCCGGCAGACACTTTCACGCGATTTTGCAGCGTACACTTCATGCAAACCGTCACCCTCCATCGCTCATTTTCCCCACGTCCGCCAATATACTCCTGTTTCAGATGAATTTCTTCCATGCCGACAACGGTTCCGTCCTCCAGCTGTAACTGTAATTTTTTCAGACGCCCGTCCAGAAGCTGAATCAAACGCGCCGTGTCCATTGTGATCTCATCCCCCGGCTCGCTCTGCACAAGCATACGGTAGCGCGTCACCGAGGGCAGCGCACTTTTTCCGAGAATCGGCAGAAGAAGTACCTCGGCCTGGTTATACCACTCCTTGTACAGATCTCCCAGCGTAGGAACTGCCGCCGTCCGCTCCTGCTCGTCGCTCTCCGCCATATCAAGCAGATAGGTTCCGAGCCGCCCTCCGGTGCGCTCCTTCAGTTCCTCCGGCTTCGCCGATTCGTCATCCGTGAGATAAACCATCGTATTCCAGGAAAAATGGTCATCTTTCATAAAATATCCATAAAACGCTTCCAGAAATTCCCGATCCCAAAGCAGCTCCTGCGCCAGAAGGACAACCTTCATGTGACTGTCATCCAGCTGCGCCGCCTGCTCCCTTCCAAAAAGGGTGAAAGCCTCCGGATAACCGGAAGCTTTTATAACCGCGTCCTCCCGGTGGTAAAGTCCCGAACCACCCGTTCCCGTATCCTCGAAAAAAAAGGAAAACTCGTACAATCCGTCTTCCTTCGCCGGTTCTACCGAAAGCGCCAGAGGAAACGCACGATCCTCGATCTCAAGCTGTCCGCAGCCCACAAGAAAGATGGATACGATCAGAAGCAATATCGCAAATACCCGTTCGGCGAACGTTCCCTGCTTCATACCGTACCCTCCTCTCTCTTTGCCGTTCCCGCAATACTCTTTTCTTCTCCTCGCCACCACGCACCACTGGCGTGCGCCGGCAGTATGCCAGCCAGCAGCGCCACGATCACGAGCAGAGGCACCGCCGTCAAAAGATAACACCGCACAAGCGTATCCAGAAGTGCCCGCGAATAGTGCATTGCAAGACTCAGCACATAGACCAGCAGCCCCGCGCCAAACAGAAACCAGCCCTGCTCCCTTTTCCTGCAAATCTTCCGGGCACAATAAACGCTGTAATACAGAGCATTTTCTACAAATGCAAAGATACTCACAAACCAGATACCGCACAGCAGTGCATCCTGCCGCTCAAAAAAACCCCCCGGCATCTTTACCATCGCAGTTAATGTCAGCGCAGGCTCCTCGATCACTGCCATGACAGGCACCCGGAAAATGCCTGCAAGCAGCAAAAACAGAGCCAGATTCAGGCACATGCCGAGCGCAAAAGACTGCTTTAACACCCGCGTCCGATCCGCGCCCTCAGCAATATCCCCCACGAGCATCGGCAAAAAAGCCGTACTCATGAGAAACGCAAACACTACATAGCTGCCCTCGGCAAGCTGCCCGCCCCCGGTCCGAAACACCGGAAGCCACCCCGCCGGCTCCACACTGAACATGGACAGAAAAAACAGAATGATAAGAGGCAGCGCCAAAAACCAGAACACAACCTCATAGAGCCTTCCGCGGCACTCCAGCCCTGCGCTTAGTCCATATACTGCCAGTATCGTCAGCACACCAAGAATAAGCCACATGGAGGTGTCGCGAATCAGATATTTGCAAATTACATTCCCCAACATTCGAAGCCCATATGCCGCGCCAAACAGTGCCGTCAAAAGATAACAGAAAAGAAGAAACCCGGTCAGTATGTTTCCGAACCGTTTTGCCAAATACACCTGATAGCCCTGCTCCATCCGCCTCATCTGCGACAGCACAAACAGCAAAAACAGATATCCGGCCCCAAAGCCGATCACCAGACAAAAAAAGCCATCCATCCCCGCCCCCTTTGCAAGATATCCGGGCAGCACCAACGTCGTCAGCCCGAAAAAATCATAAAAAACCATGCGTCCAAGCTGTCTTCCTGAAATCTTTTCATTTTCTATATTCATATCCGACCACCTTCCTTATATCCCAGTGTATTCCATTGATATTTGCCAAAACCACGCAGAATATCTGCCTGTCTGCTTCATCTGAACATCCTGACACCTGCACTACGGCAACATCACCTCTTCTCATTCTCCTCTTTTAACCACCGAAACCGGACACGGTTGCTCCTCTTTGCATAAACCGGCCTGCGAAACAGCAGAAAAAGAGGAAAACGGAAAATGCTGTCCCTGATCTGCGCATCTCCCTCCACATCCGATGCCGCGAAGGGCATGAGATAAGGCACCCCAAAGGACCTCAGCCCCGAAAGGTGGATCAGAATCGCAAACATGCCCGCAAGATACCCGAAAAATCCCAGCCATGCACTGGCAAAAATCAGGAAAAATTTCAGCAGTCGAAAGGCTGTCGCAAATTCCTCGTTCGGGATCGCAAAGGAGCAGAGCGCGGTAAATGCTACCACGATGACTACCACCGGGCTTGCTATGCCAGCCTCCACCGCCGCGGAACCGATAATCAAACCACCCACAATGCCGATGGTGTTTCCCATCGTTCCCGGCAGCCGCACGCCCGCCTCACGCAAAAGCTCAAAACTAAGCTCCATCAAAAGTAGCTCCACCAGCGAGGAGAAGGGCACGCCCGCCCGGGCCTGCGCAAAGGTCAAAAGCAGGCTTGTGGGCAGAAGGCTCGTGTGAAAATTTATGACTGCCAGATAAAGCCCGGGCAGGGACAAGGCAAAAAACGCCGCCATATAGCGGATGATACGCTCCAGACTTGCGATCTCAAAACGATTGTAATAATCGTCGCTCGTCTGCAAAAAGGAATTATAGTCGGTAGGCAGGATCAATGCCAGCGGCGAGTTATCGCAGAGCAGCACCACACGCCCCTCTAATAGTGCATGAACCGCACGATCCGGCCGCTCCGTCGTCTGAAACTGCGGAAACGGGGACGCCCAGTGCTCCTCCGAGAGCTGCTCAATGATTCCGCTGTCCAAAACTCCGTCAATTTCAAAGCGCCCGAGCCGGCGCAGGATCTCATCGAGTACCTCCTTTCTGGCAATTCCCTCCATGTACATCAGATTCACCAGCGTTGCGGTGCGCCGCCCCGCCTGCGTCTCCACATTTTTCAGCTCCAGCGCCCGAAGTCTCTTGCGGACCAACGCCGTATTCGCCTTGATGGAATCGGAAAACCCTTCATTGGAGCCACGGATCACCTTCTCGGACTGGGCCTGCTGCACACTCATCCTCGGATATCCTCTGTCCGGTATTTTCAGCACCCGGTCCAGTCCGTCTACAAACAGTATCATATCGCCTGTCAAAAGCCCCTGCGCCGCCTGCTTTAAGTCATCATAAAGCGTCACATCTGTCAGCCCCTTGCCGTTTACCTTCAGCAGCTCCTGAATCTCGTCCGGATGCTTATCCGATAGAAAACCAATCAGCCTGCCAATCTCGGAAGCCCCGTAATTGACTGCGCCCGAAACGATCTCAATGTAAGCCGCCATACAGCGAAGCTGCTTATCGGCTCCCACCCTCATGTCCACCATCTTAATATCCGCGCAATCCGAAAAAATCTCCTGAAACACTTTTTTGTTGTGCACGATACTGTCAGTCACTCTGTATTCATTCATTGTCTGCTCCTTTCCCCGTACGGGCGGGCCTGCGCAGTCAGACACCCTGCAGCAAGCTGCGGGGGATTTGACCTTCGTGTCAGTTTGCCAAATATATGTGTACGCACGTCTGTCCGGGTCGTTACCCGCGGAAATAAAAAAGGATAGGCGTAACCTATCCTTTTTAATATGCTTCCTCTGTCCAAAATTATACACGAGCCGATGCGCTCTTTTTATCTGTTAAGCCAGCTTGAAAATTCCGCTACCGCCTCATCGATTTCCTCTCCCTCTCCGATCTTCTGAAGCATTTTCCACCACCCTTCACGGGCCTTGGACCATCCGGGCGTAACCTGATAGTAATCTCCCATTTCGTCCGTGAACATGCTGTACTCTGTCATCAGAAGGTCATTTTCATAGATTTCCGCCATATCCCTCACCGGCCAGAAGGAAGAAGTCAGAACGGCCCGTTTGTACACACTGTCGTTTTCCGTCATAAATCGAATAAACGTCTTTGCCGCTTCTATCCGCCCCTTATCTCCGTTATCAAAAACACCGAAGCCCCAAATGCCGCCCTGAAGCTTTGGCTCTCCGTCGCTGACCGGAAATGTCATGGGAAAAACATCGAAATCCAGATCGGAATTATTGACAATCTGAGTAATCGCGATAGAAGCGTTCCAGCAGAAAGCCATCGCCAGCTCTCCCCTGCAAAAAGCGGCTATCTCATCGGCAGATGCCATATTCGGATCAAATTCGATTCCCTCCAGATTCTTTAAAAGTCTCAGCGCCCGCTTGTTTTCCTCACTGTCGACCGTATAAACACGGTGTGCTTCATCTGTAAATTTTCCGCCGTACAGATTATTAACCAATGCACGAGTCCCCTGATCTCCGCTCTGATTTTTACAGTAAATAACACCCACTCGCTTCTGTGTGTAGTCAGCCAGGGCATCCACGGCTTTTACAAAATTATCTGTCGTCCAGGAATGGTTTTCCTCATCTATATAAGCAAGCGCCCCGGCCTCCCGGAAAAGGTCGTAATTAACCGCCATACAGTGAGCCGTCATGCAGACAGGGAATTCATAATACGCGCCGTCTCTGTGCCTGCAGGCTTCCCGAATATTTTCATAAATTTTACCAGCAGTCTCTGAGTCCCACAGATCAGACAAATCCGCCAATAACCCCTGTTCCCCCCAGTCTGCTACCAGCCGCTCCGGTCCCTCAAATACAAGATCGGGCGCGCTGCCCTTTTGAAGCGCTTCCCGGATTTTTTCGTCTCCATCGTCATAGGTCAGACATTCCACCTTCACATGAATTTCCGGGTGCTCTCTTTGAAAGCTGGCAATCAGACGGGATACCGAAGTCAGATTCCCCCAGTTCCCAACCGGAAATGTCCAAAGGGTAATCTCCTCCTGCCTGCCGTCCTGCTTCTGGTTCTCCACCGAATCTGTATGTTGATCCATGCCGCCGCAGCCAGACAAAACTGCCATAGCCGCCAGCAGTACACCTATGATTTTTCTTTTTGCAGACATAACTGCCTCCCTTTCGGTAGCGCCCGTTCGCCTCCGCCCACGGGCATTTCGTTGGGATGCATGCAAAAAAATGCTTCGCATTTTGCCTTCCTCCTTGTTATGCAGCACCCGTTTCCTTATGTATGAAGGAAACGGCGCAACAGCTTTGTCAAATCCTCCATGTCGTAAGGCTTTGCCGTATGCGCGTTCATCCCGCAGGCAAGGCATTTTTCCACGTCATCCTTGAAGCTGTCCGCACTGACTGCAATGATGGGAATCTTTTTCGCGTCCTCCCGATCCAGCGCGCGGATCGCCATTGCCGCCTCATAGCCTGTCATTTCCGGCATACGCAAATCCATCAGAATCAAATCATACCATCCGACCTCTGACTGTTCCATTTTTTCAACACAGATTTTTCCGTTTTCCGCCCACTCAAGCTCCAGGCCAAGATCGGAGAGGAGTTCCTCGCCTACCTCCCAGTTCAGCCCATTGTCCTCCGCAAAAAGAATTCTTCTGCCGGAAAAATCATCAGCCTCTTGTGTTTTTTCCTCCTTCTCATCGCAGAGCCGGGCAAAGGGAGCCAGACTCTCATACAGCCCCGACCGGAACATAGGTTTTGCAATGACTCCTCCTAATCCTGCACCCAATGCTTTTTCCTCTAACTCATCCCATTCACCCTCCGAGAGAAGCAGTATGATAATCTTTTCACCAAAACGGCTGCGCAGCTGACCTGCCGCCTCAATGCCATTCCCTCCCTGAATGTTCCAGTCGAGAAGCACGATCGGGTTTTTCCCACTTGCCCGGCTTTCTCCCAGCCGCCGAAAGGCGCTTTCCAGATCCCGTGCCGACTGCACTTTAAGTCCAATGGATATCAGCATAGTTTCCGCCAAACTGCAATACGTTTCATCATCATCAATTACCAGCACCTCAGCGGGCAGCAGCGGAGGCTTTTGCTGCCGTTTCATTTTTTTCATATCGAGGGTGATGTAAAATTCACTGCCCAGGCCCGGCTCGCTTTTGACGCGGATGCTGCCGCCCATGGCATCTATGATATATTTGGTAATGGCCAATCCCATTCCGGCACCCTGCGTCTTATCCACCCGCGCATTGTCTTCCCTCGCAAACGCATCAAATATTTTTTCCTGAAACTCCTTTGACATTCCGATTCCGTTGTCCTTTATTTTCAGCGTGGAACGGATGTACGCATCTCCTTTCGGCGACGGCTCCTCGGCAAGAAACGCCTCGATCCTGCCTCCCTCGGGCGTAAATTTCACGGCATTGCCAATCACATTTAACAAAATCTGGCTTAAACGAACCCGATCTGTATACACATCTTCATATTGCACGTCCTGAATGTAGATGTGAAAATCCTGCTTTTTTTCGTGAACCAACGGCTGGATCACAGTCATGATATTCTGCATGACCTCACGCAGGGAAACCTGCTCCATATTTAAAACAAATTCATCATTGTCCATCTTGGCCAAATCCAACATGTCATTGATAAGTCCGAGCAAATGACGTCCGGATACGATGATTCGTTTCAGGCAGGTTCGAATACGCGCCGCATCATCCAGGCTGTTCATGGCGATCTGCGTCATTCCCATAATGCCGTTCATCGGTGTTCGAATATCGTGGCTCATATTGGAAAGAAACTCACTTTTCGCCCTGTTTGCGCGCTCGGCTGTCAGCCGCTCCGTTTCCGCCGACCGATATGCCCGGTTCAACTCCCTCATCTGCTTTCTGGTATCAAGGAAATAACAGGCAAATATCACAAGCAGCACACAGAGGATCAGAATGCAGCAGGTCAGCGAGCAAATGGACCAGCTGTCCGCCATCTGTTCCACCTTCCGGTCCAGCAAATTGTAAGGCATGTACAGCAGGAGATACCACTCGGACGCAGGCAGGGACGTGCAGTAGAAATTCCAGCGTTTTCCATCCATCGAAATTTCATTCGTATAGTCCTCGCCCTTTTCCATGGAAGCCCTCAGCTGCACAGCATGTACCCTCTGTTCCTCCCAAGAGGCGTTATCAAAATAGTTACCGCTCTCCACATCAGCATTATGCAGGATCGTGCTCCCGTCCCTGCGAATAATGGAATAATTGACCATATCATCATCGATGTTTACAGACAGTGTGTCGCCGAGATAGCGAACCGGAAGCCCTGCCACCAGCGCAATACTCTTTTCTCCGCTTCCTATCTCATATGCAACCGGAACCCCGATCAGAGCAACCCGTTCTCCGTATTCATCCTGGCCGACACAGACGTTTTCCTGGCCACCCGACACGGACCGGTGCAATGCCTCTGGCACCTCCGGCCAAACCTTGGGTCCATATATCATATGAAATTCCCCATCCTCTGTGTAAAAGGCCAGATACTCAAAACCTCTGGAGCGGGCATTGTGTGCCAGCCCCACACGCTGCGCCATATCCTCCCTGTTCTGCGCCGGAGAAACAGCATCCACCAGCGCCTCCACCTGCGACAGACGCAACTCTATGATGGTCTGAAAATGCGCAGCGACCTCCTTACTCATACCGGACATATAGATTGCACCTATTTCTTTTATCCCTTCTGCTCCCAACCGGTTCATCCATGCTGCCTGAACCTGAAAAATAAGTACACAGAAAAAAGATGCCAATATAAGGCTGATTGTCAGAAAACGTGTTGATTTGCGCCTCATTCACAAATCCTCCCAATTCTACAATAAATCTCCTTATAATCATATAACATCATTCGGAAAAATGATAGCTTTTCTTTTCGTTTTTTTGCAGGAGTTTTACAGTGAAATATGATTATTCACGACCCCAGAGCCGCTCACAGGAACGATTCGGGGCAGTACTTCGAATTTTATTGCGCAAAAACCGCCCCTCACATCTGAATCATGTTCTCACCAGACGCGCAATCATTTGACCCCGAAAAATATCTTGTTTATCTCCTTCCCATTTGCATTTTATCATCTTTTTCTGCAACAGGAAAATTTGTCGCATCCCGGGAGAGAACTGTACCCATCTGTGATCCAAGTTTCGTGTCCTTGAGTGAGGCGCGATAAGCGTACTTAATTTGCTTGATTCCGTACTTGATAATTTCAATCCACACGCCCCTCGCGGGGCGCGACGGGAGCAGATGGAGCTGTTCGAGGAGATGGAAGAATTTCAATCCACACGCCCCTCGCGGGGCGCGACGCAGTACCGGCATGAGATGGACGACAGGGGACAATTTCAATCCACACGCCCCTCGCGGGGCGCGACAAAGGCACGGGAGGTAGGATATATGGATTTAAGCATTTCAATCCACACGCCCCTCGCGGGGCGCGACTTCCTACGGCGTCGATTGAGGTGGATGTATTAAATTTCAATCCACACGCCCCTCGCGGGGCGCGACGTTGACCTGGTGATCGATTACGAGCACCAGACGCTGGAGATTTCAATCCACACGCCCCTCGCGGGGCGCGACGATATTCGGCTTGGCGGAATCCCCGGCTTGCTGTCCATTTCAATCCACACGCCCCTCGCGGGGCGCGACGTTGGTTTCGCAGAATTCTCTTTACAAAGGCGAGATTTCAATCCACACGCCCCTCGCGGGGCGCGACAAGAAGCCGGAATACATAACGCAGCATATATAGGCATTTCAATCCACACGCCCCTCGCGGGGCGCGACCAGCTTTTCGTTTTCAAGGGATTCCACTTTTGCCTATTTCAATCCACACGCCCCTCGCGGGGCGCGACCCCTCCTTTGTGATAGATAAAATATTATATCACAATTTCAATCCACACGCCCCTCGCGGGGCGCGACTCGTAATCAATCTTTTGTTTTTTTGAATAAGCAAATTTCAATCCACACGCCCCTCGCGGGGCGCGACCAGTGATGTACAGTATGATACGATGGTGGCTGCTAAAATTTCAATCCACACGCCCCTCGCGGGGCGCGACGCTGGGTAGAGAGCGTAGAGGTATCATTGGTGGTGAATTTCAATCCACACGCCCCTCGCGGGGCGCGACTGATGGGTCATCAGGCTTACTAATAACAGTATCTATTTCAATCCACACGCCCCTCGCGGGGCGCGACGAAGTCGGGGAAGTGCTGGCGGTACTGTTCGAGATTTCAATCCACACGCCCCTCGCGGGGCGCGACCCGGTCTGGACATGCTTTTTGTCATAGTAATCCAATTTCAATCCACACGCCCCTCGCGGGGCGCGACTTTCCTTCCTTGCAAAATCGTATTCATCGTCGGATAATTTCAATCCACACGCCCCTCGCGGGGCGCGACACAAAACCGCCTTCCGCATGCTCTGTAACTCCAAGGATTTCAATCCACACGCCCCTCGCGGGGCGCGACACAAAACCGCCTTCCGCATGCTCTGTAACTCCAAGGATTTCAATCCACACGCCCCTCGCGGGGCGCGACGACAGCGCCGGAAAGGTGATTATATACGGCAAGATTTCAATCCACACGCCCCTCGCGGGGCGCGACGCAGGTTTGCAGATTATCCTCATTGACGGAGTGGAATTTCAATCCACACGCCCCTCGCGGGGCGCGACTCGATATTTTTTAAAACACCATTGATTCCATCAGCATTTCAATCCACACGCCCCTCGCGGGGCGCGACTAATGTTCTCATAGACAACAAACAAGGAGGTGAGAATTTCAATCCACACGCCCCTCGCGGGGCGCGACGCTGGTAATAAAGCAGGTCAACGAAACAAAGTCATTTCAATCCACACGCCCCTCGCGGGGCGCGACGCAGCATAAGCGCTATCGACTACAAAGGATTGCTAATTTCAATCCACACGCCCCTCGCGGGGCGCGACGGAGCCATGCGCTGCCTACGCTCAAATGCTTGATTTCAATCCACACGCCCCTCGCGGGGCGCGACTTTCTCTTTATCCTCGTATCTATCCCATGCAAAGTATTTCAATCCACACGCCCCTCGCGGGGCGCGACACTATCTAGTGTCTAAGCTGCACTCTGACTGGGTAATTTCAATCCACACGCCCCTCGCGGGGCGCGACTAATTGTACAGATGATACAAGGGTTTCGCCACCAATTTCAATCCACACGCCCCTCGCGGGGCGCGACATACTCCTGCGAGATAACGCGTGTGGGCGAAACAATTTCAATCCACACGCCCCTCGCGGGGCGCGACGACCGGTGTAACCTGAAAAAGGAAGGAGAAACAGATATTTCAATCCACACGCCCCTCGCGGGGCGCGACCATATGGACAGCGCATTTTTTGAGCCGTCCAGCGATTTCAATCCACACGCCCCTCGCGGGGCGCGACTCACATCATCAATGTGCATATCATTAGCTTCTTGATTTCAATCCACACGCCCCTCGCGGGGCGCGACCTGCACATGCTCCAAGTATTCAACCGTCGTTTTCTTATTTCAATCCACACGCCCCTCGCGGGGCGCGACTCAAAACGCTTTCCATTTCTGCAAAACATTCAGCATTTCAATCCACACGCCCCTCGCGGGGCGCGACCCGCCCTTTCCATCTTGACACGCATTCGTAGCGATTTCAATCCACACGCCCCTCGCGGGGCGCGACCGAGCTCTGTCGCATATTCATTCTTTGCCATTTCAATTTCAATCCACACGCCCCTCGCGGGGCGCGACAGCAAAAAGCACCAAAAATAATTCTTCTTTTTATACTTTCTGCATAAAAAACATATAAAATACCCTGATAAATATATTCATCTAACTCGTTATCAGTGTTTGAACCTTATTTTCTTTTAAAAAAGCGTGCGAACATCACAGGTTTTTTATGCCAGCTTCCTGTTCGCACATAAGACCGGCACCATCTCATTCAGTCACTTTGCATATGCAAATTTTTCTGCATACCTTTATGCGCATACAAACAAACCAGTACACGGGTATAACGTATTGTAAATAATTAAGCA
>CASCGD010000005.1 GCA_949132985.1 uncultured Lachnospiraceae bacterium | reverse complement strand
ACGGACATCATCACGAGCACAGCCATGACCACGATGAACACGGGCATGAGCATGAGCATGACGAACACGGACATCATCACGAGCACAGCCATGACCACGATGAACACGGGCATGAGCATGACCATGACGAACACGGACACCATCACGAGCACGGCCATGACCACGATGAACACGGGCATGACCATGACGAACATGAACATCATCATGAGCACCACTATGACGAGAATGGAGTCTGTGCCTGCGGGCACCATCACCACGGGGGACATCATCATGCGGATGACGTGTTTACGAGTTGGGGAAAAGAGACACCCCGCAAGTACACGAAGGATGAAATTGAGAGTATCCTAAAGACACTCAGCGACGATGAATTTTACGGCGTGATTCTCCGGGCGAAGGGCATGGTCGAGGACGCGCAGGGCGGCTGGATCTATTTTGATATGGTGCCGGGCGAGTACGAGCTGCGCACAGGCGAGCCGGACTATACGGGAAGATTGTGCGTGATCGGCTGTGAGCTGAAGGAGAAAGAGTTAGAAAGTTTATTCCTGTTGTAATTATTCACATGATACGGAAGGAGATGTCTTTAACATGGAAGAGATACCCGTATATTTGTTTACCGGCTTTATGGACAGTGGAAAAACCTCTCTGATTTCGGAGACGCTCTTTGAAAACGGTTTTGGCAGGGATTCAAAAACGCTGATCATTCTCTGTGAGGACGGTGACGTGGAGCTTGACGAAAAACAGCTGAAAAAGATTGACGCGAGCGTTGTAACGCTTGATGACGTAGGGGAGATTACGCAGGAGACATTTCATAAATTTCATGAAACTTATCATCCGGACCAGGTATTTATCGAGTACAACGGTACCTGGGAGCTGGCCCCGCTTTTGGAGCTGGACGCACCGGATGGCTGGACGATTGTGCAGACGCTTACGACGGTGGACGCCACAACCTATGAGATGTATTTAAATAATATGCGCACAATGATGCTGGAACAGTTTTTTATTTCCGATGTCGTCATCTTCAACCGTTGTGCTGACGAGACGCCAAAGGCAAAGTTCCGGCGCAGTGTGAAGGCAAAAAACAGAAAGGCGCAGATCGTATATGAGCGTGAGGACGGGTCATTGGATGAAAATTATGAGGAAGAGCTGCCCTACGATATCGATGCGGATTTTCTGGATATCTCAGATGCGGATTACGGTATTTTCTATCTGGACGCTATGGACAATCCGAAAAAATATGTGGGAAAAACAGTGAAATACCTTGCCCTTATCTATAAACCCAAAGGTAAGCTCAAAAATGATGTGTTTGTACCGGGGCGCTTTGCGATGACCTGCTGCGAGGCGGACATCCAGTTTGTAGGCTTTAAATGCAAATACGAGAAGGCGCAGAACCTTGAACATCGCGGATGGGCATGGGTGACGGCAAAGATTGCCTATGAGTTTGCAATGGAGTATAAAGGAAAAGGGCCGGTGCTTCACGCCATTCAGGTGACTCAGGCAGAGAAGCCGGAGGACGAGCTGGTTTACTTTTCCTGAGCGTACAGGTGCGGCTATGAGGCAAAAAAGGAGATTATATGGCAATTGAAGATTACAGTGCAGCACGAAAACTGGCACAGAAGGCATCGCGGTCTGCGGTGGTAAAGGGTGAATATCCTTATCTGCGGGCACTCGATGAGTTTGTGTCGCGGGATGAGATTAATGGAGAGGAGCCGCTTGGCATCGTGGATATCCCGCTGAGCAAGATCGCAGGGACAAAGACTGCGGGGCGTAAAAATTCCTTTGCCAGAAATTTTATGCCGCTTTTGGATGAGGAGACGGAATTTGCTTCCAAGTGGAGCAACCTCTACGATGCGCAGCTTGACGAGGGCATCCGTGACCCGATTCTGGCATTTGAGTATATGACACGCTACTATGTGCAGGAGGGCAATAAGCGGGTCAGTGTTTTAAAATTTGTTGGGGCAGCCAGCATTTCCGCAAACGTCATTCGTCTGCTTCCGAAAAAGACGGATGATGTGGAAAGCCGCATTTATTATGAGTATATTGATTTTTATGAGGCGACAAAGCTGGGACTTATTGATTTTTCGACAGCAGGTGCCTACGAAGAATTGTGCACTTTTTATGATAAGCGGTGGAAGCAGCCCTGGACGGAGGAAGAGGTACAGCAGCTGCGAAGTGATTTTTCACGTTTTGAGCAGAGCTATCTGGAGAAGAGCGGAAGGCCGGCGCGTGTGACCACCGGAGATGCATTTCTTGTATATCTGCGTGTCTATGGCAGAAAGGAACTGCAATTTCGATCAAATAATGATTTAAAAAATGAAATAGACCGCATCAAGATTGAGTTTCGAACCCAGAGGCAGGATCACTCGATGAAATTGATGCTGGAGCCGAGCGGGAAGGCGAGTGTTCCGATCATCAAGCGTATTCCGTTTTTGTCTGGAACCAACAGGAAATTAAAGGTTGGTTTTATTTACGGGAAGACTCCTGAGACATCAGCATGGACCTATTCCCATGAGCTTGGGCGTCTGCATATTGAACAGGTCTTTGGAGAACAGATACAGACGAGAACCTATTACCATGCAGAGTATCAGTTTTCGCCTATGGATGTTTTAGAACAGGCGCTTAAAGATAAAAACCAGATTATATTTACGACAATACCCTATCTGAGTGCGGCGAGTTTAAAGGCGGCGGTGGCACATCCAGAGGTCAAAATTTTAAATTGTTCCACAAACTCCACCTTCAGCAGTATCCGAACCTACTATTGCAGGATGTACGAGACAAAATTTCTGCTCGGCCTGATCGCCGGTTCGCTGTCCTCGGAGGATTGCATCGGTTTTATTGCGGATTATCCTATTTTCAGTACGATCGCAAATATTAATGCATTTGCGATCGGTGCGCGGATGGCGAATCCGAAGGCGCGCGTGCAGCTTCGCTGGTCGTCTTTAAAGGATGGGAATCCCCCGGTGGAGCAGCTCGATGCGCAGATACGTTACATTTCCGACCGGGATCTGATCGTGCCGGAGCATCCGGACCGGAGGTTCGGACTTTATGAGCGCGTCGGTGATGAGACGAACCGGATCGCCATGTCTATCTGCAATTGGGGGAAATTCTATGAACAGATCATACAGGGGATAAAAAAGGATACCTGGAAAGCCGACACAAATGCAAACAAAAATCGTGCCATCAACTACTGGTGGGGGATGTCCGCGGGTGTGATGGAGCTGATCTGTTCCGAGAGACTTCCGGTGGAGACAAGGCGTCTGGCTGATCTGATGTCGAATCTGATAAAAAACGGATCTTTCCGTCCCTTTGATACCGAATTAAAGGATAACACAGGCATGCTGCGACAGAAAGCTGACGGGCGTATGAGCCACAAACAGATATCAAAAATGGATTGGCTGCTGGATAACGTGGATGGGAGAATCCCGGACTTCGACGAGCTGGAAGAGGATGCTCTCGGGCTGGTGCTGCTGCAGGGAGATCTGGCGCATAAGGCAAATAAAACGATGGAAGGCGGATCGGCAGTCAGTGCGGATCTGATAGAAAAAGTGTAATGAAGATATTGACATTGGCGGATGTAGAGTCTAAAGGACTCTGGGATTTTCTGGATAAAGATTATTTGCAAAGTGTAGATTTAATACTTGCAGCGGGAGATTTAAAGCCGGATTATCTGGAATTTCTGGCGATGTATGCGCGGGCGGATATTCTGTATGTTTTTGGAAACCATGATTTGACCCAGGGCAGACGCAGCCCCGGCGGCTGTATCTGCGTGGAGGATATGGTCTACAATTATGGCGGTGTACGGATTCTGGGGCTGGGCGGGAGCATGCGCTACAAGCCGGGCCCGAATCAGTATACCGAAAAGGAAATGGAAAAACGCATTCGAAAGCTGCGCCGCCAGTTGAAGAAAAACGGCGGCTTTGACATTCTCCTGACCCATTCGCCGGCAAAGGATCTGGGTGATGCGCCTGACCTGACCCACACCGGGTTCACCTGTATGCGGAAAATTCTGGAGGACTACCATCCGAAATACATGGTTCACGGTCACGTACACTTAAATTACGGCCCGGCCATGGAACGCGTCCGCACCTACGGCGACACAACCATTATCAATGCCTTTGAAAAATATGAATTTGAGTTTTGATCTGTAACCGATCTGTAACCGTAACGATTTTAATCAGATTTTTCACTTTTTATTGGAAAAATCGCAATTCCCGTTGAAAAATGTCCCTTTTTATCTTATGATAGTAGCAGTGTGCGTGAACACATAAAAAGTAGAAAAATCTCGTGATAAAGAATGAGATGAATGGAGGAAAAAGTATGTACCCGATCGTTAAGAAAGAGGTATTGGCTGACAAGATCTTCCTGATGGAAGTAAAAGCAGAACGCTGCGCAAAGGCTTGTTTGCCGGGTCAGTTTGTGATTGTGAAACTGGATGAGAAGGGCGAGCGCATTCCCCTGACCATCTGTGATTACGACAGGGAGGCGGGAACGGTCACGATTGTTATTCAGGCAGTCGGCGCATCGACTGAGCGTATGCTTCGGAATATTGATACGATAGAAGCCTTCCAGGATTTTGCCGGCCCGCTGGGATGTCCTTCCGAGTTGTGCCGTGAGGAAGCGCTCGAGGAGACGAAGAAAAAACGGATTGTGTTTATCGCAGGGGGACTTGGAACCGCGCCGGTTTATCCGCAGGTAAAATGGATGCATGAGCACGGGGTAGATGTGGATGTTATCATCGGTTCCCGGACGAAGGATTTGCTCTTCTATATTGATGAGATGAAGAAGGTAGCGAAAAACTGCTATGTCTGTACCGACGACGGCAGCTTTGGATTCCATGGTGTCGGAACCGCGCAGCTTCAGGCGCTCTACGATGAGGGTGTTACATACGACCAGTGCGTTGCCATCGGTCCCATGATTATGATGAAATTTGTCTGTCTGCTGACGAAGGAGTTAAAGCTTTCCACCATTGTTTCCATGAACCCGATTATGGTGGACGGAACCGGTATGTGCGGCGCATGCCGTCTGGTAGTGGGCGGTGAGGTAAAATTTGCCTGTGTGGACGGCCCGGAATTTGACGGACATCTGGTTGATTTTGAGCAGGCGATGCGAAGAATGCAGCAGTATAAGACCGAGGAGGGCCGGGCAATGCTGGCTCTTGAGGAGGGTGACACCCACCATGGCGGCTGCGGACATTGTGGAGGTGACAAATAATGGAAGGAATGACAAAAGTACCGGTTCGTGAGCAGGACGCGAAGGTGCGCGCCACGAATTTTGAGGAAGTATGTTTGGGATATAACGAAGAAGAGGCGGTTGAGGAGGCAAAGCGCTGCTTAAACTGCAAAAATCCGCTGTGTGTGAATGGCTGTCCGGTAGCGATTGACATTCCTGCCTTTATCGGGAAGGTAAAGGAGCGGGCGTTTGAGGAGGCTTACCAGATTATCAGCGAGGCGTCAGCGCTTCCGGCAGTGTGCGGGCGCGTGTGCCCTCAGGAGAGCCAGTGCGAGGGAAAATGTATCCGCGGCATCAAGGGAGAGCCGGTTTCCATTGGAAAGCTGGAGCGCTTTGTGGCTGACTGGGCGAGGGAGAATGGCATTAAGCCGAAGAAAGCTGAAAAGATGAACGGTCACAGGGTGGCTGTCATCGGTTCCGGCCCTGCGGGCTTAACCTGCGCCGGCGATCTGGCGAAGATGGGCTACGAGGTAACGATTTTTGAGGCGCTTCATGATGCGGGCGGCGTGCTCAGTTACGGCATTCCGGAGTTCCGTCTGCCGAAGAACGCTGTTGTTGCGGCGGAGGTGGAGAATGTAAAATCTCTAGGTGTCAAGATAGAGACAAATGTTGTCATTGGAAAATCCACCACCATAGACCAGCTGATTGAAGAAGAGGGCTTCGAGGCGGTATTCATCGGCTCCGGGGCAGGACTTCCCAAATTTATGGGGATTCCCGGCGAGCAGGCCAACGGCGTATTCTCTGCCAACGAGTTTTTGACGAGAAATAATTTGATGAAAGCATTTATGGAAGAATATGATACCCCCATTTCCCGGGGCAAAAAGGTCGTTGTTGTGGGCGGCGGAAATGTGGCAATGGATGCTGCGAGAACCGCATTGCGTCTGGGTGCTGAGGTTCATGTCGTTTATCGGCGCAGCGAGGCAGAGCTTCCTGCCCGTGTGGAGGAGGTTCACCACGCGAAGGAGGAGGGCATCATTTTTGACCTTTTGCAGAATCCCACTGAAATTCTTGTGGATGAGAACGGCTGGGTGAAGGGCATCCGCGTCATCAAAATGGAGCTTGGCGAGCCGGATGAGTCCGGTAGAAGAAGACCGGTGGAGATTCCCGGTTCCGAGTATGAGATCGAGGCGGACACGGTGATCATGTCCTTGGGGACATCCCCGAATCCGCTCATTTCCTCTACCACAAAAGGACTTGAAACGAACCGCTGGAAATGTATCGTGGCAACCGAGGAGGACGGCGCTACCTCGAAGGCAGGTGTCTTTGCCGGAGGAGACGCGGTAACCGGCGCGGCAACCGTTATTCTTGCTATGGGTGCAGGAAAGGCTGCGGCAAAGGGTATTGATGCATACCTCTCAAAATCGTAATGCATGGTGCAGGGAGCATATAACAATGAAAAGAAATGCATTTGCAATGAAATTAAAGAAAGGACAGCGCGCTTTGTACGGCGCGCTGCTCCGTGAAAACTGGAAGGAGTTGACCGCGCAGCTTGACGCCGCAGGTTTTTCCAACTTTTCCATCTGGAATGCACAGGATCTGCTGTTCGGTTACTGCGAGTGTGCCGACGACTGTGTCTTAACCGAGGCGCAGTCGGTGTATTTTAAGGGTCTGGACGAAAAGTTTTCCGCGGTCTATGACTGGATTTCCGAGATGGGAAAGCCTATGCGTCTCATGTATGAGGATTTCGGCGTTGTCAGGGAGAGCAAGGAGCTGATCCGCCACCGCGTATTTATGACAAAGCTTGTCCCCGGTTCGGAGGAAGAGTACAAGGCCAGACATGATGCACTGGTGAAGGCCAGAAACGGGAAGATCACCCAGGGACCGGACTCCAATTTTTCCATCTGGAATGCGGGAGGCTATATTTTCGGTTACAATGAGATTGATACGACGATGGAGCGTGAGCGCACGAAGGAGGATGACGATGCGGATATCGCCTGGGAGACGAGGATGCTTGAAATCATGAGCTGGATTACAGACGATGTGGATTGGATCACGGGCGAGCATCACGGGCATGTGAAGCGCATTTGCTGGCATGCATAAGATATTTGATGGGGCTGCCGCACTATCGTTTTTCTCAATGCGGCAGCTCCGTTTGATTCTGTGCAGTCTGCTGCGATAGTTAACCGCCGGGTCTGGCGGAAAATTGCTGCATAATAAACAACAGCGTCACAAGTACGTTGAGACCTGCGATCAGCACTCATGAAAGGGGATTCTCCAGGTTCAGCGTGAATGCCGTGCCTGTGCGCTCTTTCACGAACAAATTTTTATCTTCCTTATTATAAAAGCTGCCGGGGTGGCCGCTTTGCCGTCTTGCGGCTTCCTCCGCTGTCCATTCTCTGTTTTTCATCGTTTGTACTCCTGATTGATATTGCTAATTTTTTATGTATTCAGATGCAGCGCTGCTTAGTACTGCCGGCAGGATCGGCGGTCATTCCAGAATGCACGCCATCAGCCGGTCGTTCATCTCCGGACTCATAATGCAGAACCGAATGTAGCGGTCGTCGAGGAACGGGAAGGTAGAGCAATCGCGGATCATCATACGTCGTCTGATGGCTTTATCAAAAAGCGCCTCGCTGGTCTGGTCTTCCCGCATAAGTTTTACGAGCAGGAAGTTTGCCGACGGCTCGTACACTTTATAATCGGGATGGGCGTGGAGCATATCGTAGATGCGTGTCCGCTCGGCACAGATGAGGGTGCGCGTCTGTTCGATATAGTCCTGGTCGGTGAACATGATCTCTCCTGCAATGGCGGCAAGGGAGCTGATGCTCCAGGGATTCTGGCGGGTGACCAGCTGTTTCAGCAGGTCGCGGTTGCCGGTGATGGCATAGCCGAGCCGCAGTCCCGGGGCGGCAAAAAATTTGCTTGTGCCCCGCAGAATAATCAGATTATCATAGTATTTTGTGAGGGGTACCGCAGTCACCTTTTCAATGTCTGAGGAAAATTCCACGTAAGTTTCGTCCACCATGACAAAGATGCCGTGTTCCTTGCAGGCATCGAGGATGTGGCGCATCTGCCGGTTTGTGATGCAGGTACTCGTGGGATTATTCGGGTTGCAGATAACGAGCATATCGATGGATTCGTTCAATTTTCTGATGAAATCTTCTGTCCGCATTTGAAAACCGTCGGTTTCCCGCAGGGGGTAATAGATGGTCGTACCGCCGCCCAACTTTACCTCGCGCTCGTATTCGGAGTAGGTCGGTCCGACAATCATAGCCTTTTTCGGATGCTCGATCTGGATGATGAGGGAGATAAGCTCCGTGGAGCCGTTGCCCACGAGAATATTTTTCATGTCCGCACCTACGTAGCCGCCGATGCAGCTTCGCAGGGAGGAATACTCGCGATCAGGGTAGGTGGTGATGGCATCCACATGGGCGGAGAGCGTCTCCCGCAGCTTCGGTGAAATGCCAAGCGGATTGACATTTGCGGAAAAGCTGGTGATATCCTCCCGACGTATGCCGTATAGTTTCTCAATTTTTTCCAAATCACTTCCGTGAAAATGTTCTTTTTGTTTTATCATGGTGCCTCCTACAAAACATTTGCTATCGCACACTAAATATAGTATAATGTTAATCGTTAGTATACCATAAATACGAATAAATTCAACTAATAAAAGCAGGTATTAGCGTGTACAGAAGAATCGAGGAACTGGCAGAGGGAAAAGTGCATACGGCCATACCGCTGATTTCCTTTACACCGGAACAGGTGATGATTGAGCAGGTGGAGGGAATCAAGAGCAGCGGAAGTTTTACAATCGAAAGTATGAACAATCTTTCGGTCAGGGGCGTTGTCTACTCCACAGATTTGCGCATGGAGATTAAAAACCCCCAGTTTCAGGGTGAAAATCCGCAGATTCACTATGAATTCCATGGGGATTACATGCAGGAGGGTGACGTGGCCACCGGGGATTTTCTGGTTATCAGCAGCGGAGGCGAGTATAATCTGTCCTGGTCGGTGGCCGTCAAACGGCTTTATGCGGAGACCTCCATCGGACGTATCACAAAGCTGGAGGATTTTATCAGACTCTACCGCGTGAGCTGGCGGGAGAGCATTCATGTATTTGGCGCGCCTGCGTTTAAAAAGCTTCTCAAAACGTCGGGCGAGCAGCTCTTTTATAAGCTGATGTCCACGAAACCGGTGCTGCGGGCAAATATCGAGGAATTTCTGGTTGGATGCAAGCGCAAACCCCGGGTATTCTTTTCGCTGTCGGCTTCTCATGCGGAATATTTACAGCTCTCGGAGCCGGTGGAGGAGAGCCTCACGATTTCCCTGAGTGATTGGGGTTATGTAGAGATGGACGTTTCCTGCGACGCAGGCTTTGTTTCACTGGAGAAAGACCAGATTACGGGTGATGATTTTAACGGTGATCATTTTCAGTTCCGCTATCAGCTTTACCCGGAGCGTATGCATGCGGGGAAAAATTTTGCCAGCATTACCTTTTCCAACCATCTGCAGCAGGAGACCTATGAGATCACGGCATCCCTGAGCACGGTTCTGGATTTGGAGCGGGATGACCGGCGAAGAAAATCCATGGACGACTTAAAGCTTCTGCGCAGCTATGAGAAGTTTCTGGCGGGGGAGCTGGTGCTCGGCGAATGGGCGAAGCAGACGACCGAGCTTCTGCGTGCAAGGCGGGAGCAGAATGAAAATTCCGATATGGATGCGCTCTGGTGTGCCTATGCCTGGCTGCAGAACCGGCAGAAGCAGGAGGCGGCGTGGATTCTGGATGAGTACCGCCACAGCCGCAGTGCCGATGACAGCAGGGAATGGGCGTTTTTTCTGTATCTGTGCTCCCTTACGGAAAGTGAGCCGAAGCTTCTGGACAAGCTTTATCAGAAGCTCCGGGAGATTTACCGCGCAAATCATGAGGATGTGTGGATGCGCTTTCTTATTATGCAGATTGCAGATCGTTCGCCGGAAGTGTCTCCCCGGCAGCTAAAGCTCATGGAGCAATGGTTCATGCAGGGCATGGCCAGTCCGTTTCTCTATGCGAGGGCAGCGGACATTTATGAGAAGGAACCATATCTTTTGCTCTCCATTGGGAAGTTTGAGCTGCATGTTTTAAAATGGATCTGCAGGCATGGTCGGCTCACAAGGGATCTGACGGAGCAGATCGTCCGCCGGGCCATCAGTGTGAAAAGCTATACCTGGATGCTGGACGAAATTTTGGTGACTTGCTACAATACGTATCCTGAGACGGAGATGCTGGCAGGGCTTTGCGCCTACCGCATCAAGGGAGAACGCTTCGGAAAGGATGCCCACGCTTACTATGAGCTGGCCATTGAGCATGATCTGCAGATTACGGGACTCTACGAGGCGTTCATGGCCTCCCTTGACGCGCGGGAGGTTCGTCAGCTTCCGAAGTCCGTGCAGCTTTATTTTCAGTACAGCAACCGGCTGACCTGGCGCCAGAAGGCGGTGCTCTACGTCAACATTATCTCGAATCGTGAGGCGCAGCCCGCGGTGTATGAGCGCTACCGCCAGATTATGCAGGACTTCGCACAGGCTCAGATGCTGGAGGGGCACATGGACGATAATCTGGCGGTGGTCTATGCGCACGTTCTGGAGCGTATGCCGCTCAACGAGGAGCTGGCGCATGCCCTTTCACGCATTTTATACGTGAACAAATTTACCTGTCTGGAGGAGACGGTGACCCATGTGATCATCCAGCAGGAAAATTTAAAACAGCCCCGCGTCTATCCTCTGACGGAGCATCAGGCGTATTTTCCGGTCTACGCGGGGGATTACGTGATTCTCTTGCAGGACGCCCACGGGAGACGTTTCGCACTTTCCTCCGAGACGCAGATGGAGCGGCTGATGAATCCCGGCAAATATATTCGGAAATGTCTGGAGCTTGCGCCCGAAGAGCTGCCCTATGTCCTGCACCATATGAATGGAAAGACGCGTCTTTTGCACATGGATGTCCGTATGGCAGGCTTCGCGCGGACTTTGGTGCGCTCGGAGGCGGTTTCGGATGACTTTAAGAGCAAAATCAGCCCGGGTTTTCTGGAGTATTGCCGGGGCGAGGGATTTACGGGGGATACCAGGGACTATATTTTAAAGATTGATTTCGGACGGCTGCCGCAGAGGGCGAAAGACCGCTATCTGGAATCTCTGGTTCAGCTTCAGATGTACCAGGAGGCATGGACCTTCCTCGTTCAATACGGTGTGGGCAAGCTCTCCGGTGAGTGCTTACAGCAGGTTGTGCTGGCACAGCTTCAGGCGCAGCAAATGCAGGAGGACGAGCATTTGCTCTATTTTTGCGGGCAGTGCTTTTTGATGGAAAGCGTAAAGCGTCCGATACTGGAATATCTTTGCAGCTATTATCAGGGACCTGCGGTGCGCATGGTGGAAATCTGGAGGGAAGCGATCAAACAGCAGGTGCCCGCGGTGGAGCTGGAGGAGCGGCTGCTCATTCAGATGGTATTTTCTTCGGCATTCACACCGGATGTGCAGAAGGTGTTTGCGGACTACTGTGCGCATCAGGGCAGGGAGCAGGTGCGCATGGCGTATCTGACGTATTTTTCCTATGAGATCTTTGTCAACCGCCTTGAAGTGGAGCGGGAGCTTTATCCATATCTGGAGCAGGCCACCCTGGGGAACCGCAGAGCAAACCAGTATCTGCGGTTTGCACTCTTCGAGCATTATACAAATCTTGATGTGCTCACGGTGGAACAGAACTGCTTTGTGGATGATATGCTCAATGAGTACATCGGAAAAGGGCAGTATTTTTCCTGCTTTTTGAACCTTCCAGGAAAGCAGCAGGTGCGTTACCACCTCTATGATCTGTGTGTGGTGGAGTACCGCAGTAGCGTGCAGGGATCGGAGGTTTGGCTGAATTACCGCATCAGCGCGCCGGGCGGAGATTTTAAGCGGGTACAGCTGAAGCCGGCGCTTGCGGGTATTTATCTGTGGAGTATGCGTCTTGCAGGGGATGAGCAGTTGGAGTATTATATTTCCGAGAAAAGCGAGCGCATGGAAACCATCACGGAAAGCCATCTGGTCAAGCTGTCGGCCGGCTCGCAGAAGATGCGCAATCGCTACACATGTTTGAATGAGATGATTGACTGTGCGCGTTCCGGTGATGCGAGGCAGCTTCAGATGCAAATGGGGCGTTATCAGGCGTACGACGGCCTGACCGCGCGGCTGTTCCGCGTGTTGTAGGAGCAAGGCAAAATGCGCAGCATTTTTGGGAATGTCTTGCGACGAAATGCCCGAGAGCGATGCGAACGGGCGCTGCCTTATGATAGGAGCAAGGCAAAATGCGCAGCATTTTTGGGAATGCCTTGCGACGAAATGCCCGAGAGTGATGCGAACGGGCGCTTCCTAATGGATAGGAGATTGGGTATGGAGACAGGAGATTCGGGGAAAAAGATATATGTGGGCATTGATCTGGACGGCGATGTGGCGATGGTCAGCTTTTCCTACGAGAACGGTGAGCCGGAGACGGTAAGCCCTTTTACCGGCAGTGAGATTTTTTCCATTCCGATGGCAGTCTGTTTAAAGCGCGATGAGGGAGGGTGGGCTTACGGCGAAGAGGCGCGCCGCATTGCGAAAGCAGGGCTGGGACACTGTGAGGAGCGCCTGTTTGAGCGGGCATGCCGGGGCGAGCAGGTGCAGATGGGCACAAAGCTTTACGCGCTGTCGGATTTGCTTGCCATGTTTTTGAAAAAGATGGTGACGCTGGCGGGGCGTCTTGGACCGAAGATCTCTCTTTCTCAGCTGGTTATCACGACGCGCACGCTGGATGCGGGAGTGATCGAAATGCTGCGGGAGGTTGCCGGCGCGATGCAGCTTACCGGGGCGCAGGTGCATTTCATCGATTACAAGCAAAGTTTCTTTTATTATGGGAGCGCGCAGGCTAAAAATGGGGCGTTTCACGATATGGGCCTGTTTGAGTACCATGCAAGGAAGCTGCAGTTTTGGTGTCTGGAGAGCGGGAAGCGCTCGCGTCCACAGCTGCTTTCCATACGGGAGGAGCGCTACGGTTTTGAGGCGCAGCAGGCGGATGAGCTTTTTGCGCAAATCATTCCGCAGGCCCTCGGCAAACAGATCGTCACTATGATCTATCTGGTGGGGGATGGTTTTGAGAGCGGCTGGATGAAGGAGTCACTGAAGCTTTTGTGCCAGGGACGAAGGGTATTCCTCGGGAAAAATCTGTTTTCCAAGGGAGCCTGCTATGCGGCAAAGTGCTATGACAGCAAAAAAACGCCGGAGTATGTCTACATCGGCGAGCATGAGATGAAGAGTAATGTGAGCCTGAAGGTGTATGAGCGGGGGAATCTCTCCTTTTATACACTGGTTACTGCCGGCGTGCCGTGGTTTGAACCCCATAAGGGGTGCGAGGTGATTCTGGATGACCTGACGACGATTGATTTTTGGATTCAGCGGCCGGACAGCCGGGAAGCGCGTATTGAGGCGGTGGAGCTGGCCGCGCTTCCGAAGCGGGAAAAGCGCACGAGCCGTATCGCCATCGATGTGAAACCCTGCTCGGATCACGAGGTGAAACTGACGCTGACAGACGTGGGTCTGGGGGAATTGGTGCCCGGTTCCGGGAAAAAGTGGGAGTATGAGCTTCTTTTGTAGATACGTGACAGGAATCAATCGATCTATTTTTAGAAAAGGAAGTCTATGGGACAGTTGATTTTATGTAAAAGCCCAAGGGCGAAAACCCCCTTTTACATTGAGAGCGGAAAAGTGAATATCTACTCCCTGGAGGAGCTGATGTACTATGTGCAGTCAGCCCGTTTTGTTGACAGAGATGATTTTATGAAGACGGAGTTTGTAGCCTGGGTGGGGCGGGAGCTGTGTATGGAAGAGCTGGCGGTGCTTCTGCGCGGGAAACTGAAAGGAAAGCTTTTGGATTTCTTTTTGCCCATCGAGGCGGCAAACGGTTACCTGACGACGGTGGAGCTGCAGTGGCTGAACGTTCAGCTCCAGAAATATGACCACATGACCGGCCTGGAGGCAAAGAAGCTGCACGCGGATTCCTATATGCATCAGGAAAAGTATGTACAGGCAATTTATGCTTACCGAAGGCTCTTAAACGATCCCGCTGTAATTGAAAAACAGGGACATGTAACGGGGGATATCTGGAGTAATCTCGGATGCGCCTATGCCAGGCTGCAGGATTTTGGGGAAGCGGTGGACTGCTTCTCCAGAGGGTACATGCTGAATCACCGAATTGAAACTTTGCAGGAAGCGGTGGCGGCGGCATGTCTTTCCGGGGATGAGGATCTTTTGGAGCGGCTGGTGACGCGGTTTGCGGTAAACGCAGGGCAGATTACACAGGAGCGGGTGCGCATGGAGCAGCTTTTGTCACAGACGATGGCGGCTTCGGAGCAATCATCCCTTCCGGGCGGCCAGCTGCTGAAGTGGATTGAGAACTATCGGAGTCAGTGCGAGGACTGAAAGAGATTGATTGGCGTACGTGGCCGGCCAGGCCGGGGAACGCATAGAGGAGTAATGGCAGATGGGATTTTTGAGACGAATTTTTTCTCGTAGAAAAGAAAAAAATCAGGAGCAGGATTTTCAGGAGATGACAAAGGAGCTTTTTCCGGAGCAACAGGAGCCGAATCAGCGAAGGATTGGCCACTATGTGCTGGACTATTGCGAGCAGATCATCGAGGCGGCCAAAGAGGTCGGAGAGGGAAAAAAAGAGTACGATATTGTTACCAGATATCTGGAGGATATCGAGACGATCAGCGCTCTGCCTGAAGAGGAGCAAGAGCCGATCCGGGAGGTGGCGGAATACATCCAAAAGCTGAATCAGTCGCGCGATTCCTATCTGAATACATCAAAAAAGATATCGGATACACAGTATGTGATGTTTGAGCAAAAGGACCAGGAGATTCCCGATGCGATTCGCCGGATGCAGACAAATGAGGCCTATCAGTCAACGATTAAGCGGGATATGTCCTATCTGGAGGGTGAGAAGATGCAGTGGACGCTTTTGCGCAGCGAGATGATGCACGAAAAGCATGTGCTGCGTATGGCCTCGAGCATTCTCTTTTCGGTGTTCTTTCTGCTGATGATTCTGCTGACGGTATTGCAGGCCGGATTTTCCGTCGATGTGACCTGGGGCTGGATGATTGTGACTGCGTTGGCGGCTGCGGGCGGGCTGTTTATTTTTGTGCGCTATCAGAATGCCGTGACGAATATCCGGCGCGCGGAGATGAATGCCAACCATGCCATTTCCCTGCTCAACAAGACAAAGATCAAGTATGTGAACATTACGAACGCAGTGGATTATGCATGTGAAAAATACCACGTCAAGAATGCGCGGGATCTGGAGTATCAGTGGGAGGAATATCTGGAAGCAGCGCGCGAGAAAGAACGTCTGCTGCGGACCAACGACGATCTGGACTATTACAACCACAAGCTAATCAGCCTGCTGGAGAAGTACAGACTCTATGATGCGAGGGTGTGGACGGAGCAGCCTCATGCCCTCATAAGCGCCGGCGAGATGTCTGAGGTGAAGCATAATCTGCTGGTGCGCAGACAGAAGCTGCGGGCACGTATCCAGTACAATGCGAACATTGTGGAGGAGCAGCGCTCCAAAGTCGACGAGCTGATGGCGATGCAGCCGGAGTATGAAGAGGAAATACGCGGCATTATCAAGTCGGTGGACCGGCTGTCCATCGGGGAATTGTAGGAGGAAGGCAAAATGAGCGAACACGGTCACACCCACGATCCGAAAGAGATCAAGGCGATTGTCAATCGTCTGGCGAAGGCGACAGGGCATCTTGACAGCGTGAAGCGCATGGTTGAGGATGGGAAGGATTGTGCGGAGGTATTAATTCAGCTTGCGGCAGTGAAGGCTGCCATTAACAACACCGGGAAACTGATCTTAAAGCAGCACATATCTCACTGTATCGTAGATGCGGTGGAGACTGGCGACGAAAAGGCCATTGCTGATTTAAACAAGGCGATCGATCAGTTTTTGTAAAATTAAGAGAGGTATTTTTTGTTTTCATGTTATATCATTTTAGTGAATCTCAGCGGCGGGCGATTTCGGCGTCTGATGGGGCAACCCTTGTATTGGCAGGGCCTGGTTCCGGGAAGACGGCAGTGATTACCGCCCGTATTCGATTTCTTGTGGAGACGCGTCACATTCCGCCGGAGCATATTTTAGTCATTACATTCACGCGGGCAGCGGCTCAGGAAATGCGTCTGCGCTTCCAGTCCATGATGGAAGGGAAGCGCCTTCCGGTGCAGTTCGGCACCTTTCATGCAGTCTTTTTTTCCATTTTAAAGCATGCCTGGCGTTATCGAAGCGACCAGATCATTACGCAGGAGATGAAATATGCATTTATGCGGGAAATACTGGGCAGCTACCGCCTGCCAGAGGATGAACGCCAGGAGCTGACGGGATTGCTTCTGGAGGAAATCAGTGCGGTCAAAAACAACCAGCTGGCGCTGGAGCACTATTATGCAAAGTGCTGTGGAACCTCGCAGTTTCGCGATATTTATACGGCCTATGACGGGAAGCTGCGCGCAAATGGACTCATCGATTTTGACGATATGCTCACGATGACCCGGGAGCTGCTTTTGCAGCGCGCCGATCACCTGCAGGTCTGGCAGGAGAAGTTTCGGTACATATTGGTGGATGAGGTGCAGGATATGAATGCGCTGCAGTACGAGATTTTGCGCCTTTTGGCAGCGCCGCAGAACGAGCTGTTTTTTGTGGGCGACGATGACCAGTCCATCTACCAGTTCCGCGGTGCACGGCCGGAACTGATGAGACATTTTACCAGGGATTATGCAAGTGCAAACCAATTGTGTCTGGAGGAAAATTACCGGTGCGGAAGCCGGATTGTCAGGGCATCCCTTGCGCTGATTGCCCACAATAAAAATCGGTTTAACAAGCGTATAACGGCGGCGCGCCGGCAGGAGGGATGCGTCTCGGTGCGGGAATATCCGTCCGTTTTTCAGGAAAATCAGGCGATCATAAAAAAGATCCGTGAGCTTCACGGGGAAGGTCTGGCATTTCGGGAGGTGGCGGTGCTCTACCGCACCAACCGGCAGTCCGGCTATCTGACGGAGCAGCTTCTGGCCGGGGGCATTCCGTTTTTTGCGAGGGAATCTGTGCCGCTTGTGTACGACCACTGGATTGCAAAGGATATGCTCAGTTATCTGCGGCTTGGAGCGGGCGGGCGAAACCGCAGTGATATTTTGCAGATCATGAACCGCCCTCTGCGATATTTGAGCCGTGACGTGCTGGATGAGCCGCGGGTGGATCTGGACTGCTGGGAAGCTGCCTATGAAGAACAGCCATGGATCGCGCGCCGGATTGCCCAGCTTGCGGAGGATTTGCAGGTGATGTCGCACATGGGACCCTTCGCGGCGATGAATTATGTGCGAAAGGGTATTGGCTATGAGGCGTATGTGACGGACTATGCCCGCACTCACGGGCAGAAGGAGCAGGAGCTGATGGAGGTGCTGGATGAGCTTCAACAGTCGGCGGTGGGTTTTTCTACGTTGGAGCAGTGGCAGGCGCATGTAAAAGAGTACCGTCAGCGCATGAAAGAAGAGCAACGAAAACGCGGGACATCAGGAGAGGGCGTACAGATTCTGACGCTGCACGGCGCAAAGGGACTGGAATTTGACACGGTGTTTCTTCCGCAGCTTCTGGAAGGGCTGCTGCCCTACAAAAAGGCGGTGCTGGACGCGGATATCGAGGAGGAACGCAGGCTTTTTTATGTGGGGATGACCCGCGCGAAGGAACGCCTGTTTATCTCCGCGAGTAAAACGCTCTACAATAAAGATGCCGCCGCGTCAAGATTTCTGGCGGAGCTTCAAAATCCTGTTGCGGCGGCGGGAGAGCAGTTGCCGGACGTGATGTGAAACAGTGCAGGTTTTTGCATGTGACATGCGTCGTTACACGCTTATGGCATCGAATCGAATGTCTGCTCGTCCAAAAATTCGTCAAAGCGATCGGAAACCTTTTCAAATTCCTCGTCATCCTCAATGTTGCCAAGGGAGGGTGTACCATCCGCATCCTCGCAGTAGCGGTAGATAAATACGTCGCCTCCCTCCATCGGCTCGTCGTCTTCGTCTACGGGAACGAGCACGATGTAGTCCTGGCCGTCCACTTCTAAAATAGTCATGATGGCACACTCAATCGTAGTGTCGTCTTCCAGCTCAAGGGTCACGCGGTAATCGTTCGGATCGTCCTCCAGTTCATTTGCCATGATGTCATTTTCGCTCATATTTTTGCCTCCTGTGCTTTTGCTTCATTATAGTTAACGGTAACCGGACTGTCAAGATGCTGATTTATGCAATCGTTTTGTCATTGTAACGATTCGGTAAAAAGGTGAAAAAAATGATAGGCAAACTTTCAAGAAGCTGTTATAATAAATGTGTACGTTCATAATTTACCATATGTTTACAGAGAAAAAAGGCGGAATGTTTATGGCAAAGAGGATGAAAGAAGGAAACTACAGCAGATTCGGTGCAGGCAAAATGGCGGACGGAATCTGTTTTACGTTTGAGGGTGCAAAAGAATGTGACTGTGCGGTTCGTATTTATGACAGGAGAGCAAAAAACAGCACGGAAGCCGGTTACGAGGATTTTTCAGTTCCCGATGATTTCTGCATCGGGGCGGTGCGCTCCGTCTGCATTACCAGAGTAGACGAGCGTTTCTGCGATTATAATTATGTGATCGATGGGCAGGTGATCGTGGACCCTTACGCGCAGCGTATTGTGGGCCGGGAAAAATGGGCGGATTACAGCCGGCGGGAGAACAGCTACGAGCTGCGCAGCGGTTTTGATTTTTCGGGATATGACTGGCAGGGGGACCGTTCACCGGAGATCCCCGGCAGCAAAATGGTACTCTATAAACTGCATGTCAGAGGTTTTACAAGGGACGGGGGCGCAGGCAGAAGGACACGGGGAAGCTTTTCGGCCGTTGCGGAAAAGATCCCCTATTTTCTGGAACTTGGCGTCACGACGGTGGAGCTGATGCCGGCCTATGAGTTTGAGGAACTGGTGCCGCCGAAGCACGAAAAACGTGCGATGAATTTTGAGGGCTGGGCGCCTCAGGCGGTGGCAGGCTATCAGCTGATGCAGCAGAAAGAGTACGAGGAAAAGGAGAAGGAGCCGCCCACGATCAATTACTGGGGATACGGCAATGGCAGTTATTTTGCTCCGAAGGCGGGCTATGCTTCGGGAAAATCGCCCTCCACGGAGTTTAAGGAGATGGTTCACGCACTGCACAAGGCAGGACTGGAGTGCGTGATGGAGATGAATTTTGACGGGAAGACAAACCCGAATTTTATTGTGGATGTGTTGCGCTTCTGGGTGAGGGAATACCATGTGGACGGTTTTCATCTGATCTGTTCGCAGTTTGCGGTGGCGAGCGTCATTTCGGATGTAATGCTGCGGCGCACGAAGATTTTTGCCCCGAGCTTTCCGTCCCAGGCGTGGGAGCAGGCAGCCTCTTATCCTCATCTGTACGTGTACAATGACGAGTTTCTTTACACGTCCCGCCGGATGGTCAATCATCTGGACGGGAATCTGGGAGAGTACCTGAACCAGCAGAAAAAGCAGCATCCGAATATCGGTTTTGTCAATTACTTTGCGAATCATAACGGATTTACGCTGGCGGATGCTTTTTGCTATCGCGAAAAGCATAACGAGGAAAACGGCGAGGGGAACGCGGATGGCAGCGACTGGAATTACAGCGTCAACTGCGGTGAGGAGGGCAGATCGCGCAAGAAAAAGATCAGAGAGATGCGTGCTGCGCTGATGCGCCAGGCGGTGGCGTCGGTGCTTCTTGCACAGGGCGTGCCGCTGATCCTTGCGGGCGATGAGTTTGGCAATTCCCAGGGCGGCAATAACAATGCTTACTGCCAGGACAATAAGGTGGGCTGGGTCAACTGGAGGCAGCTCGAGCATCACAGGGAGTTTTTCGGCTATGTGAAGGAGCTTCTGGCGCTTCGAAAAAGTCATCCGGTGCTCAGCAAAAGGGTGCCTATGCGCATGATGGATTATGAAGGGTGCGGCATGCCGGATTTGTCCTACCATGGCACACGCGCGTGGAGCGGCGAGGTGTATCCGTCGATGCAGGCGGTGGGCATCGTATATGCAGGCGCCTACGGCGGTGAGACTGAGGATCTCTATATCGGATGGAATTTTGCCCAGGGTGAATCCACGCTGGCATTGCCGAAGATGCCAAAGGGGAAGGTATGGAGGAGGATTTTTGGAAGCGGAACCCTCAGTGAGGGAGGGGAACGGGTTGTTCTGCCTGAAGCGGGTGTCGCGGTGTTTATCACAGGGCTTCCGGTGAACAGGGAGGCAGATCGGCTGTCGGAAGAAACTGGCGGGAAGGAAAAACCAGAGGCGGAAGAACAAGCGAAAGACGCGCTTTCATGGAAGAATGCGAGTCAGAAAAGGCAAGCAGGAGCAAAACAGATAAGGGTAAAGGGAAATAGCCGTGCCGGGAGAAAATGAAAAACGCGGGCTTTCCGCCTTTGATCTGAAATGTATCGCAGTTGCCGCAATGCTTATCGACCATGTTGGGGCAAATTTTTTTCCGGCGCATCTGTGGATGCGCTATGTGGGGCGCCTGTCATTTCCGATTTACTGCTTTCTCATCGCAGAAGGGTATATCCATACCCGGGATGTGAAAAAATATATGGGACGGCTTTTTGTCGTGGCGCTGCTGTCGGAGGTTCCGTTTGATCTGCTCTGGTATGGCAAAGCTTTTTACGTGTGGCATCAGAATGTGTTTTTTACGCTTATGCTTGGGCTGCTTTGCATTTACGGGTTTGACCATTACCGTGCGCTCTGGTTGAGAGCAGTCATACTCACTGCCACAGGGTTTTTCATGCACTTTGTCGTCCGGTCGGATTACGGCGTGGCAGGGGTAATCATGATCTTTGCCTTTTATGTGTTCCGCACAAAGATTCTGGGACGTTTTCTCTCCGTGAGCGCCGTCAACATCCTGCTTTTCGGGGGCGTTCAGTGCGCCGCAGTGCTGGCTTTTGTTCCGATTCAGCTTTACAGCGGAAGGAAGGGGCCTTCGGCAAAGTATTTTTTCTATCTGGTTTATCCGCTGCATTTGCTGTTACTGTATCTTATCGGGAGGTATTTAAGCTATGTCAGTTAGAAAGGCATTGAAACATTTGAAAACGGTATGCCGGCACAGGCATGAGGTGCGGAAAAACTGTTTCCGCATGGGTCTGTACTGGCAGGGGATGATCCACGATCTGTCCAAATTTTCCTGGGCGGAATTCCGCATCGGGGCAAAATATTTTATGGATGACCAAAGCCCGCATAACGGTGAGCGGCGCGAGTATGGCTATTCCACCGCATGGCTGCACCACAAGGGGCGCAACAAACATCATCTCGAATACTGGATGGACTATGATTTTTATGGGGACCGCCATGTTGCGGGTATGCGGATGCCGGAAAAGTATGTGGCGGAGATGGTGGCGGACCGGGTGGCGGCTTCCAAAATCTATAAAAAGGAAAAGTATACGGATTCCTCGCCGCTTGAATACTATATGGGGAAGCGCAGCTATCATCTTCTGCACCCTGAAACCCGGGCGCTCTTGGAAAAGCTGCTTGTAATGCTCTCCAGAAAAGGTGAAGATTACACCTTCCGCTATATCAGGAATGTGGTTCTGAAAAAGAAGCGGAGGCGTTTAAGGTCGTCGGTGTTTCTGGTGACGAAAAAGAGAAGAAAGGAGCCGGCGGTTGATACGCTTGGACACTGAACGGTTAAAAAAAGTCCAGACCCCCGATGAGTGGGAAAGGCACGCAGTCACTGTCCGCGACATAAAATGTATTAAGTTCGCTTTGATAGATCGGAGAAAAGCGATTGAAAACATTTTTGACGCCTCTGACGAAGCAGGAGGAAAGAGAATGCGTGGCACGCATGAAGGACGGAAGTCTGAAAGCAAAGCATACGCTGGTGGAGCGCAACATGCGTCTGGTGGCGCACATCGTCAAAAAATATCAGAACGTGGAGGAGGAGACGGAGGAGCTGATCTCCATCGGAACCATTGGGCTGATCAAGGCGGTGGACACATACAACGATGCAAGAGGGAGCCGTCTTGCAACCTACGCCGCACGCTGCATTGACAACGAGCTTTTGATGTACCTGCGCTCGAAACGAAAGACGTCACGGGAGGTATCGCTCTATGAGCCGGTGGGTACGGATAAGGAGGGGAATCAGATCCGGCTGCTCGATATCTGCGAGAGCGAGGACCCGGACGTGGTGGAGGAGATGGACTTAAAATGGCGGGTGGATACGCTGAGGGAAATGCTGCCGCGGCTTCTTCACGGGCGGGAGCTGCAGATTATCACCCTGCGCTATGGCCTGAATGGGAAAAAACCTCTGACCCAGCGGGAGATTGCCGGGAGTATCGGTATTTCTCGTTCCTACGTGAGCCGCATTGAGAAAAAAGCTCTGACACGGCTCAGGGAGGGACTGGAGTGGGCCGGGAATCAAAACGTGTAGTCCGAGGCCTGCAGATCATAAAAAGTTCCGGTGTATTCATTTTCGGTCTTTCAAAAAGATGAAATCCATGCTAAAATGGTTTCATCTTTTTTTCGTATATCATTCAGACTATTTCAGTCATTTTTCCCGGGCAGCGCAGAGAGGAGAAAGATTGTACAGTATCGTTGTAACTGCGATTTTGCAGGGGATAGAGGCTCTTCCCGTGCAGGTGGAGGCAGATGTGAGCAATGGCCTTCCGGTGTTTGAGATGGTGGGCTTTCTTGCCGCGGAGGTGCGGGAAGCCAGAGAGCGTGTGCGCACGGCTCTGCGCAACTGCGGCCATATGCTTCCGGCAAAACGCATCACGGTCAATCTGTCCCCGTCCAACGTGCGAAAATGCGGAAACGGCTTTGATCTTCCGATCACCGTTGCGATTCTGGCGGCACTTGGCGTTGTGGAGGAGCAGGCATTGAAGGATACGCTCATTATCGGGGAGGTCGGTTTAAACGGCGCGGTGCTGGCGGTTGACGGCATTCTGCCCATCGTCTGCCGTGCAAAGGAGCTTGGGATCAAAACCTGTATCATTCCAAAGGAAAACCGGCGGGAAGCGGCGCTGGTAGAGGGGATAAACGTCGTTGGGGCAAAGAGCATAAAATCTGTCATGGATTATTTTTCCGGCGCATATATAATGGATGAGGAGTGCGGGGGACAGACTGTGCCGGAAGCAAGAAGGCTTCCTGATTTTGCGGACGTGGGCGGACAGAAAATGCTGCGCCGCGCCTGTGAGGTATCGGTGGGCGGGATGCACAACCTGCTTATGATCGGCCCGCCCGGTGCCGGGAAGACGATGGTGGCGAAACGGATTCCGGGTATATTGCCGCCGATGGAGGCCGGGGAGTGTATGGAGGTGTCAAAGATTTACAGCGTGTGCGGGCTGATGCGCAAAAACAGAGGTCTGATGGAGCAGCGGCCTTTTCGCGAGCCGCATCATTCCATTACGCCCAAGGGCCTTGCGGGCGGCGGCCAGTACCCGAAGCCAGGGGAGGTGTCGTTAGCGCACCGGGGTGTGCTCTTTTTGGATGAGCTTGCGGAGTTTCAGAAAAATACGCTGGAGATTTTGCGCCAGCCCATGGAGGATAAACAGATCACCATATCCCGCGCCAGCGGCAGTCTGGCGTTCCCTGCAAATTTTCTGCTGGTTTGCGCCATGAATCCGTGCCGGTGCGGGTATTACCCGGACCGGACAAAATGCCGCTGTTCCCAGACGTCCGTGCGCCGCTATCTCTCCGGTATCAGCCAGCCGCTTTTGGACCGCATCGACGTGTGTGTCGAGGCGGAGCTGATCACCTACGAGGACATCGCAGGGCAGACAAAAGGCGAAAGCTCGGCAGAGATACGCGCGCGGGTGCTGCGGGTGCAGAAAATCCAAAAAGAGCGCTTTTCGGGCGAGAGCTGGTATTTCAACAGCCAGATTCCGTCGGCGAGACTGCGGGAATACTGCAGGCTAGGGGCCAAAGAGAGCGCCTATATGGAGCAGATGTATGAGCGTCTGCAGCTTTCCGCCCGCGCCTATCACAAGATATTAAAGGTAGCTCGTACCGTGGCGGATCTGGAGGGCAGCGAACACATCGGGGTCCGGCATTTGACGGAGGCGGTGTGCTATCGCAGCCCCGATCGGAAATACTGGGAGGTGTGAGTATGGAAGAACGATGCTATGCCTGCTGGCTTGCAAATATTCCCGGCGTCGGCAATCACACCATCCGCCAGCTGCTCAAATACTGCGGCAGCGCGCGGGAGGTTTACGGGATGTCGGGAAAGGAGCTTTTGAAAATTTACGGTATCGGTGAGGGGATGGTGGCGCGTATCTGCGAGAGCCGGAAGCATCTGGAACCGACGCGTGTGTGGGAGAGGCTGATAGAGCACGGCATCTCCTTTGTATCTATGGAGCAGGACGATTATCCGAAGCGTTTGCGGGAAATCTATGACCCGCCTTACGCGCTGTACTATATCGGCGCGCTTCCAAAGGAGCACACCAAAACCGTCGGCATCGTAGGCGCGCGCTCCTGCAGCTCTTACGGCAAAAATGTGGCGCTGGAAACCGGGAAATACCTGGCCGCAAACGGTGTGGCCGTCATCAGTGGTATGGCGCGGGGAATTGATGGCTGCGGGCATCAAGGTGCCCTTGCAGGCGGCGGCAAGACTTATGGGGTGCTGGGCAGCGGTATCGATGTGGTCTATCCGCCGGAGCACGATGCACTTTACAAAAAAATCGCAGGAAGCGGCGGTGTCATCTCCGAGTATCCGCCGGGCATGCAGCCTCTTCCCGGCTTTTTTCCGGCGCGCAACCGCATCATCGCCGGACTCAGCGATACGCTGCTTTTAATAGAGGCCCGGGAGAAAAGCGGCTCGCTGATCACGGCGGATCTGGCCCTGGAGCAGGGAAAGGATATTTATGCGGTCCCCGGACGTGTAAACGATCCCTTAAGCGTTGGCTGTAACCGCCTGATCCGGCAGGGTGCGGGCATTTTTTTGTCGCCCCGGGAGCTGGCCGCGGAGCTGCATCTTTTCTCTGAGAAAAATAAATTGCCACTTGAAAAGTCAGAACACTTGGTGTATAGTTGCCTTGGTTTGCATCCAAAATCAATAGAGAAGATCAGCCAGGAAACCGCAATGGACTTCGTAACGCTTACGCAGCTTCTGCAAAAGATGCAGCAGAAAGGTCTGGTGGAGGAGGTCTGGCGGAATCATTATATTTCTGTAAGCTAGAGGAGACATTTGACAATGGCAAAGTATTTGGTTATTGTGGAATCGCCTGCGAAGGTGAAAACGATCAAGAAATTTCTGGGAAAAAATTATGAGGTGGCGGCGTCCAACGGGCATGTGAGGGATCTTCCCAAAAGCCAGCTGGGCTTCAACGCTGAAAACAATTTTGAGCCGAAATATATTACGATTCGCGGAAAAGGGGAAATTTTGGCAAATCTGCGCAAGGAAGTGAAAAAGGCGGATAAAGTCTATCTCGCAACCGACCCGGACCGCGAGGGAGAGGCGATCTCATGGCATCTGTATCACGCGTTAAAGCTTCAGGACAAAAAGGTGTACCGCATCACCTTCAACGAGATCACGCAGTCGGCAGTGAAAGCATCTCTGAAAAATCCCCGGGAAATCGATATGGATCTGGTGAATGCCCAGCAGGCGCGCAGAATGCTCGACCGCATGGTGGGCTACCGCATCAGCCCGGTGCTCTGGAGCAAGGTCAAGCGGGGGCTATCCGCAGGACGCGTGCAGTCGGTGGCGCTGCGGCTCATCAGCGACCGGGAAAATGAGATCAACGAGTTTATACCGCAGGAGTACTGGACGCTAGAGGCGGCGCTTCATGTGGAGGGGGAGAAAAAGACCCTTCACGCGAAGCTCGACAGCAAGGGTCAGAAAAAGTTAAGTTTAGCGAACAGGGAACAGGTGGAGGCCATCGAGCAGGAGTTAAAGGGCGCAGACTTTTTTGTGACGGAGGTAAAAAAGGGTGAGCGCACAAAGAAGCCGCCGCTTCCCTTTACCACAAGTACTTTGCAGCAGGAAGCCTCCAAGCGGCTGAATTTTTCCACGCAAAAGACCATGCGTCTGGCGCAGCAGCTCTACGAGGGCGTGGATATCAAAGGGCAGGGGACTGTGGGTATTATCACGTATCTGCGTACCGATTCTGTCCGCATTGCAGCCGAGGCGGATGCGTCTGCACGGGCCTGGATCTCCGAAAAATACGGGCCAAAATACGCGGCGCCTGCCGGTGAAAAGACCGGGTCAAAGGGGCGGATACAGGATGCCCACGAGGCGATCCGGCCCACGGATATTGCCCGGATGCCGGTGCTCATCAAGGAATCTCTATCCAGAGACCAGTTCCGGCTTTACCAGCTCATATGGAACCGGTTCGCGGCGAGCCGCATGAACCCGGCGCGCTATGAGACCGTGTCCGTGAAAATTGCGGCGGGGGATTACCATCTGCACGTTTCGGCGTCAAAGCTTGAGTTCGAGGGATTTTTGTCTGTCTACAGTGCGGATGACGAGGAAAAGGAGGAGAATAATGTCCTGCTTCACGCCATCACAAAGGAGACGGCGCTTTCCCTTCAGGAGATTGAGAGCAAACAGCATTTTACTCAGCCTCTGCCGCATTTTACAGAGGCGTCTCTCGTCAGGGCGCTGGAGGAGCACGGCATCGGGCGGCCAAGCACCTATGCGCCAACGATCACAACATTGCTGGCCCGCCGCTACATCACGAAGGAGCAGAAAAACCTTTACATGACAGAGCTTGGCGAGGCGGTGAACTCTATCATGATGGAAGCCTTCGAGACGATCGTGGATGAGCACTTTACCGCAAATATGGAGTCCCTGCTTGATATGGTGGAGGAGGGAAAGGTGCAGTGGAAGACGATCATCAGCAACTTCTATCCCGATCTGGAGGAGGCGGTGGCCGAGGCGGAAAAGAAGCTTGAAAAAATTGAGATCGCAGACGAGGTGACGGACGTCATCTGCGAGGAGTGCGGCCGCAACATGGTCATCAAATACGGACCCCACGGGAAATTTCTCGCCTGCCCCGGATTTCCTGAGTGCCGGAATACAAAGCCCTATCTGGAAAAGATCGGCGTGCCCTGCCCCTCCTGCGGCAGGGAGATCGTGCTGCGCAAGACGAAGAAGGGAAGACGCTATTACGGCTGTGAGAACAACCCGGAGTGCGATTTTATGTCATGGGCAAAACCGGTGGAGAAGAAATGTCCCTCCTGCGGCGGATATATGGTGGAGAAAGGAAGCAAGCTCGTCTGCGCCGACGCTCAGTGCGGTTACGTGGAGGCAAAGCAGAAGGAATCGGAGCAGGAAAAAGCACGCGCATGAACAATTTACCGTTGAATTTTCAGAAAAATGGGTGTATGATTTACATATGTCCATTTTTTATCATCCGCAGGAGCCTTCGTACACAGTGCGCCTGAACCGGGCGACGGGGTGGACAGCAAGCAACCAACAGGAAAGGAACTTACCGGCTATGAGCGTACAGCTTCTGGACAAGACGAGAAAGATTAACAAGCTGCTTCACAACAACAATTCGTCGAAGGTTGTCTTCAACGATATCTGCGAGGTGCTGACGGATATCCTTGAATCGAACATCCTTGTGATCAGCAGGAAGGGAAAGGTGCTGGGCATGAGCCAGTCTGCCTGCACGTTAGAGCTTGGCGAGCTGGTTGCGGATGAAGTCGGAAGCTTTGTGGATTCGATGCTCAACGAGCGACTGCTGGGGATTCTTTCGACGAAGGAGAATGTGAATCTGGAGACGCTTGGTTTTGTAACAGATATCAAAAACTATGCTGCGATCATCGCCCCCATCGATATTGCAGGGGAGCGGCTTGGCACGCTGTTTGTGTATCGTATGGAGAAAAGCTATGATATTGACGATATCATTCTCACCGAGTACGGGACGACGGTAGTCGGGCTTGAGATGCTGCGCTCGGTCAACGAGGAGAGTGCCGAGGAAAGCCGAAAGATACAGATTGTAAAATCCGCCATTTCCACCCTGTCCTTCTCGGAGCTGGAGGCGATCATACATATATTTGACGAGCTGGGCGGCAGGGAAGGGATTCTTGTGGCCAGCAAGATCGCGGACCGCGTGGGGATTACACGCTCTGTGATCGTGAACGCTCTGCGCAAATTTGAGAGTGCGGGGGTCATTGAGTCCCGTTCCTCCGGTATGAGGGGAACCTATATCAAGGTACTCAATGACGTGGTGTTTGATGAGCTTTCCCGGATCAGGGAGGAACAGAAAAAAAACGGAAACTGAACATGAGTACGTATTGCAGCGGATGAAGAGAAGCGCTGTTCGTGCAAAGGGAATTGCGCGAGATGTAAAAGGATTTACCAGACGATAAATTGATTTTGGAAATCCTTTTTTCATGCCCGAGGTGATTTTATACTTCAACGTATAAAAGTGAAAGAGACAGGCGTTGACGAAAGCTTCGACTCTGGAAAATGTGTGTACATCTTGTGTCTGATACGACAAAAAAGTACAATATTGTGTAAAAAACAAAAAAAGGACTTGTGTTTTTCGCGAAATAATTTATACTGGTAATTAAAGATAGGAAAGTTGTGTACTTTTGCGTGCAAAAGTGAAAGAAGGGAGCAAACAAGATGATTCAAAGCAATGCTTATGACTATATTAACGTGCTGGATAAGGCATTGGACGCGAGTGATCTGAGAAAAACCGTGATCACGAACAACCTGGCGAATATCAACACCCCCGGCTATAAGCGCAGAGAGGTGGATTTTGAGAGTCTGTTAAAGCAGGAGCTGGAACAGACAAAGTGGATTTCCCTGGACGAGAAGGTGAAAAATATTCATCTGGACCATCTTGACGCAGGGGTGCATTTTGACATGGCGGCTTACAGCTATAATTATCGGCTGGACGGCAACAACGTGGATGTGGATACTGAGAATGTGGAGCTGGCTTCCGAGCAGCTTCGCTATCAGCTTCTTGCGGACAGTGTGACGCAGGAATTTTCCAGATTAAAGACTGCGATTGGCTCCGGACGATAAGCGGAGCGGCATTTTTGATTAGGAGGTAATATAGATGGGATTGTTTCAGTCATTTGACATCAGCGCCACGGGTATGACCGCAGAGCGGTTTCGGACGGATGTCATCGCACAGAATATTGCAAACATAACGACAACCCGAACGGAAGACGGGACGCCCTACCGCCGCAAGGTGGTGGCTTTCCAAGAAAAACGATTTGACACCTTTGACGAGATACTCAACCGCCAGCGCTACCGTTACAAAGGTGCCGGCGTGAAGGTGACCGAGGTGCGGGAGGACACGGAGAGCGACTATATTATGGAGTACGACCCATCCCATCCGGATGCGGATGAGAACGGTTATGTGTCTTACCCGAACGTAAACATTGTGACAGAGATGACAAACCTGATTGATGCGAGCCGCGGCTATGAGGCAAATGCAACCGCATTCGAGGCCAGCAAGGCCATTGTGCAGGCGGGCATCGGCATCGGACAGGGTTAAGGAGGCATAGACAGTGGATATATCAGCGATACAGAACATACAGCAGGCGAATTATGTCCCGTCCTGGCAGGAGCAGGAAGAAATTGAAAAAACAGGTGGTTTCGACTCGATTTTCAAAACGGCGTTGAATATGCTTGAGGAGACAAACGATCTGCAGAATAAGGCGGAGGAGATGGAAATTCAGTTTGCCCTCGGGCAGGCGGATAATGCGCATGATCTTCAGATTGCACAGCAGAAGGCGAATATGGCGCTTTCCTATACCGTGGCAGTGCGCGATAAGATTTTGGAAGCTTATAACAGCATCATGAATATGCAGATGTAATGATACATAAGGGAGATTGATAAGTCATGCAGCAACGGTTACAACAGCTCTGGGAGCGGATTCTGGACTGGTGGAAAAAATTCAACCGCAAACAGCAGATTTTTATTGTCAGCATCGCTGCGGTTGTGGTGATTGCCATCGGGCTTCTGGCATTTACGATGTCGAGGCCGAGGATGGTTGAGCTGACAACCTGCGAGGATACGAAGCAGGCGGGGGAAGTCAAGCAGCTTCTGACGGATAATGACATCGTTTATGAGATCAGTGACGACGGGCTTTCGTTCACGATTAACAAAAAGGATGAGGCCGATGCGCGTATCCTGCTTGGCTCCAACAGTATTCCCCAGAGCGGGTTTACGATTGACGATGCCTTAAACGGTACGTTTACGACGACGGAGCAGGATAAGGACCGTCGTTATCAGGTGTATATGGAGGATAAGCTCTCCACCATCATCGAGAGTCTCTCGAATGTAAAGGAAGCGGAGATTATGATGAATCTGCCGAAGGATGACGGGACGCTCATCGCCAAAAAGGAGCCGGCTTATGCGTCTGTCACCTTAGAGCTTGACGGAGAGATGGATGAGGAGCAGGCGGCCGGCCTGGCCCGTCTTGTCAGCACTGCGCTGGGCAACGGCAGTACCGAACATATCACGATTATGGACAGCGAGAACAATACGCTGTTTGCAGGCGGAGACGAGCAGTCCTCTGCCGGGATCGCGAGCTCTCAGCTCACACTGCGCCAGAAATATGAGCAGGCGGTCAAAAACGAGGTGAAGGGTGTCATGATCGGCACCGAGCTTTTTAATAATGTAGAAGTCGGTTTAAATCTCGATATCGATTTTTCCAATGTCGAGGAGACAAACCGGGAGTTTTCTTATCCGGAGGGACAAACGGAAGGATTTCTCCAGAGTTCCCGCGAGTACGAATCTACGGCACAGGGCGGCCAGGCGGCGATCCCGGGCACGGATTCCAACGATGCGGATTCCTACGTCACGCAGGACGGAAACATCACCGAATCATCCACGACAGATGCCCAGAGACAGTACCTGTTTAACGAGCGTCTGCGCAAGATCACCGGCGGTTCGGGGGAAGTCAATTACGACACCTCATCGATCTCCCTTGTTGCCACGACCTATCGCACCTACAACGAGGATACGATGCGGGAATTAGGACAGCTGGAGGACACCACCTTCGAGGAGTTCAAGGCGGATAATTCCGCTCGTGTGAAGACGGAGGTAGACGAGGACTTTTATCAGCTGGTGGCAAATGCCACCGGATTTCCTGTGGAAAACATTTCGATTATTACTTATGAGGTTCCTGTGTTCCAGTATTCCTCCGGAAGCGGACGGACGGCGGCGGACTATTTCCAGATTCTGCTCGCAGTACTTATTTTTGCATTGCTGGGTTATGTTGTGTTCCGCAGCACCAGAAAGGAGCAGGTGCAGGAGCTGGAGCCGGAGCTTTCCGTGGAGTCTCTGCTTGCATCCACGAGAGAGCAGGAGAACGATATGGAGGACATCGCCTATTCGGAAAAGTCCGAGGCGCGGGTGCTCATCGAGCGTTTTGTTGACGAAAAGCCGGAGGCGGTGGCGTCGCTGCTGCGCAATTGGCTGAACGAAGACTGGGATTAAAAGACTAGGATTAAAAGACTGGGATAAAAAAGTTTTAGTAAGATAAAAAAGTTGTTGGGAGATTTTGGTTCATGGCGAATGAAGAGTATTCCGGCATTCAGAAGGCGGCGATCCTTCTGATTGCGCTTGGCCCGGAAAAATCAGCGAATATATTTAAACATCTGAAAGAGGATGAAATTGAGGAACTCACTTTGGAGATCGCGAATACAAAGAGTGTGTCGCCGCAGACCAAGGAAGAGGTTTTGGAGGAGTTTTATCAGGTGTGTCTGGCTCAGCAGTATATCGCGGAGGGTGGTATCGGCTATGCAAAGGAGCTTTTGGACAAAGCGCTGGGAGAAGAACAGGCACAGTCGGTTATCACAAAGCTTACGGCATCTTTGCAGGTGCGCCCCTTCGAGTTTGTGCGAAAGACCGATCCTTCACAGGTGCTGAACTTTATTCAGGACGAACATCCACAGACGATTGCTATGATTTTGTCCTACCTGTCACCCAGCCAGGCATCCGTGATTTTGGGAGCGCTGGCACCGGAGAAACAGGCGGATGTAGCAAAGCGAATCGCTCTGATGGATCGCACCTCTCCGGATGTGATCAAGGAGGTGGAGAGCGTGCTGGAGCGCAAGCTGGCATCACTTGCAAATCAGGATTATACGATTGTCGGCGGTGTCGATGCCATCGTAAACATTTTAAATACCGTAGACCGCGGGACAGAGAAGCATATTATGGAGTCTCTGGAGATCGACGAGCCGGAGCTGGCAGACGAGATCCGAAAAAAGATGTTCGTTTTCGAGGACATTCTGCTGCTGGACGACCGTGCGATTCAGCGTGTGCTGCGTGATGTGGACAACAACGACCTGGAGGTTGCGCTCAAGGGTTCAAATGAAGAGGTCAAAGCTGTGGTCCTGAAGAATCTTTCCAAACGACTTGCGTCTATGATCGAGGAGGATATCGAATTTATGGGACCGGTTCGTATGAAGGACGTGGAGGAAGCGCAGCAGAAGATTGTTGCTGTTATCCGCAAGCTTGAGGACTCCGCTGAGATTGTCATTTCAAGAGGCGGAGGTGACGAGGTAATTGTCTAATTTTTACCGGAATAATTATGTGGTGAGCGGCGATCAGGTGAAGCGTGTGATCGACACGAATGAAATGATCGCCGAGAAGATGCAGGCTATCGAGCGGGCACAGCGCCAGGCGAGACATGAGGAATTGCTGCGGCAGCGCAAGGAGGCGATGGAAGCCGCCGGGGAGGACGGCGAGCCTGAGTTTACGGAAGGGCTGTTTGCAGAGAGGCTCGATCTGGAACCGGAAGAAGAAACTTTGGAGCCGGAAGTGGATCGTGTGGCGCAGGCAAAGGAGGAAGCAGAGCGGATTTTGGCCGAGGCGTCCGAGCAGGCGGAAGCGATACACGAGCAGGCGGTTTTGGAAGCAGGAAATTTGCGGGAAACGGCGCAGAGAGAAGGGTATGCGGCGGGTTATGAGCAGGCACAGCAGAAAGCGCAGACAGAGCTTGATCAGGAGAAAGCGAGACTTTCCGAGCTGGAGAAGCGTTTGCGGGAAGAGCACGATGCGGCTCTTGCAGGGCTGGAGCCGAAGCTGCTGGACACGATACTTGCCGTTTTTGACGAGGTGTTTCGGATACAGTTTGGCGGCAGGCGGGAGATGCTTCTGCAGCTTGTCATGAATGCCATGCGCGGTATTCGCGAGACAAAGCATTATAAGATTCACGTCTGCGAGGATGAAGTGGCGTATCTCAGGGAGAAAAAGGGCGTGCTGCAGGAAAAGGTCGGCGAGGATGTGTCTATTGAGATTGTGATGGACCCTGATCTGTCAAAAAGCCAGTGTGTCATTGATGCGGATTCGGGTGTTTATGACTGCAGTCTGGATGTGGAGCTGGATAATCTGGTGCGGGATTTGAAAAGCCTTTGCGTGAGGCCCTGAGGAAAGAGCTGCGGGGGCAGGGAGATCACTTGAAATGGATTTACAGGTTGATGTAAGCAAATACTTACAGGTTTTGGATCATATATTTTATAATTGTTTTGGAAAAGTGGCAAAGGTTGTTGGCTTGACGGTGGAATCAATAGGGCCGGAGGCGAAGCTGAACGATCTTTGCCGTATTATTGTTGATCAGGAGGCGGGAACCTCTGTGATGGCAGAGGTGGTGGGATTCCATGAAAACCGGCTGCTGCTCATGCCCTATGAGAACATGGACGGCATTGGCGTCGGATGTATTGTGGAAAACACCGGGCGGCCTTTAAGCGTCAGTGTGGGTGCAGAATTGCTGGGCCACACCTTAGACGGCCTGGGGCGGCCGACCGACTTTGACGGGGAGATGATTCTCCCGACGCAGTATCCGGTGGAATGTCTTCCGCCGGACCCGATGAAGCGCAGGATTATCAAAGAGGTGCTCCCTTTGGGGGTGAAAGCTGTGGACGGACTGCTCACTGTGGGGCGGGGCCAGCGTATCGGCATTTTTGCCGGTTCCGGTGTCGGAAAAAGTACACTGATGGGTATGATTGCCCGCAATACAAAGGCGGATATCAATGTGATCGCTCTGATCGGAGAGCGTGGCAGGGAGGTACGGGAGTTTATAGAGCGGGATTTGGGCCCTGAGGGCATGGCCCGGTCTGTAGTGGTGGTTGCTACCTCCGACAAGCCGGCGCTGATTCGAAAAAAGGCCGCCATGACGGCTACGGCGATTGCAGAGTATTTCAGGGACCAGGGCAGGGATGTTCTGCTTATGATGGATTCCCTGACCCGTTTTTCCATGGCGCAGCGTGAGATCGGTCTGGCATCGGGTGAACCGCCGGTAACCCGCGGATATCCGCCCAGCGTATATGCGGAGCTGCCAAAGCTTTTAGAGCGTGCGGGTACATCCCAGGCAGGCTCCATCACGGGTCTGTATACGGTACTTGTGGATGGCGACGATTTTAATGAGCCGATTACGGATACTGCCCGCGGTATTTTAGACGGGCATATCGTGCTGAACCGAAAGCTGGCGCAAAAGAACCATTATCCGGCCATCGATGTGCTGGCCAGCATTTCCCGTGTCATGACATCCATTGTTTCCGATGAACAAAAGGAGGTTTCCGGAAAGCTGAAACATGTTCTGGCGACCTATTCCGAGGCGGAGGATTTGATCAATATCGGCGCTTATAAAAATGGCAGCAACCCCGAGATTGATTTTGCGATTGCGAAGAATCATGCGGTGAACGAGTATCTTTTACAGAGGACGGACGAGAAGTTTGATTTTGAGCAGGAGCTGGAGCTTTTAAAGACAATCTTTGCATAACGATGGTAGTTTGGGGTAAGGAATATGGCAAAATTTGTATACCGGATGCAGAGTATCCTGGATATAAAATATAAGCTGGAGGAGCAGGAAAAAATTGCCTACAGCATTGCGAGCCAGCGCTTGGCACAGGAAAATGAGAAGCTGAAACAGCTCATGGCACGGCGTATCGGATATGAAAAAAAAGCGGAAGAACTCGCTGTCGGGATCATCAATGTGTTAAAGATCCGGGAAAACAAGCGGGCGATTGACACGATGAAATCCCTCATCCGTGAACAGATCATGCAGGTGCACGCCGCGGAGAAAAATCTGGAGCTGGCCAGAAAGCGGCTGAATGCGGTTATGATTGAGCGAAAATCGCATGAAAAGCTGCGGGAAAAGGCATTTGAACAGTTTAAGGTGGAGCTTGCCGCTGCGGAGGCAAAGGAGATCGACCAGCTTGTGAGCTTTACCTGGCATGATCGCACAGAGTAAGAGTAAAGGTGGTGTTTTTTGTGGCAGAAGAAAATGAAATCAAAAAATCCAAAGCGGAGCAGATTCAGGAGAAAGCTGTAAAAAAAGCGGAGAAGGCTGCGGCAAAGGAGGCAAAGCGTCGGGAAAAGCTTCTCAAAAAGGGCTATAATCCGGATGATCCGGATTTTGAGGACGAGGGAGGCATAGGTGGGAAGATTGCGATCGTTTTGGCGACGATTATTATTATCGCGATTTGGCTTGGAATACTCGTGCTGATCATTAAATGGGACGTGGGAGGTTTCGGCTCCACCGTCATGCATCCGATTTTAAAGGATGTTCCCTATCTGAACAAGATACTTCCAGAGGTGGAGACGCCGATCGAGGAACAGGAATATCCATACCAGACGGTTGCTGATGCCACAGCATATGTCAAGCAGCTGGAGAAGGAGCTTTCCGATGCGCAGAAAAAGCTGGGAGATAAGAACGAACGCATTAAGGAGCTGAAGGCAAAGCTGGAGAAGCTCTCGGTGTATGAGGCGAACGAGGCGGCCTTTGAGGAATTGAAGCAAAAATTCGATGAAGAGGTTGTTTTTTCCGAAAATGCGCCCGATATAAATAATTACAAGGAGTTCTATGAGTCCATTGATCCCGTCAATGCAGAGGTTATTTACCGGCAGGTGTTAGAACAGCAGAAAAAGGACGAACAGCTGGAGGAATACATAGCCACTTATTCGAATATGAAGCCAAAGAGTGCTGCGGCGATTTTTGACACGATGATGGGCGATGATTCTCAGCTTGTGGCGGATATTCTGGAGGCACTGGATGCACAGGCGAGGGCGGACATCATGGCTGCGATGAGCGCAGAGAACGCCGCAAAAATTACCGCTATCTTAGAGCCGTAGGCTCTTTGATATATAAAAGGAATCCTGCAGGCAGGATTCCCCGTCTGCGGCAGGTCGCTTTGGCGACATGGTTCTTTTTCGCCGCGGAGGGACAAAAAATATATTTATTAAGAAAGGAGGAATGAGATGACACAGGTGGATAAACTGGTCGCAGGAATTAGCCCGGCAACGGACGGCGCGTCATTTTTGAAGGTTGACCAGTCAAATCTTGTGCTGGAGCAGTTCGCGAGCATCATGAGCAAAAGTTCCGGAAATCTTTTCGGTAAGGATTTAAGCTTTGCGAAACAGAATGAGGATGTGTCGGGCAGTATCTTCTCGCTGGGCAATACCTCAGATGTGCAGAAGAGCTATGCAAAGTTTTCCCAGGGCATGCGTTCCATTTCCGAGGCAAAGCAGGATACCGTAAATCCGGCCGATTTTGGTCAGAAGATAGCTGATCTGGCTAAAAAGGTTGAGGAAGCGGTTCAGGAGACGATGCAGGTTTCGGATGAGGAGTTTGCGCAGGTGATGGAATCTCTCGGGTTCTCTCCGCTGGATCTGTTAAACCCGCAAAATCTGATTCAGGTTGTACAGGGCATTTTCGGAAACGGCGATGTGAGCGCACTGCTTGTGGATGCAAATTTCCAGATGACGCTCCAGGAGGTAAATGGACTGATTTTAAGCTTTCAGCAAGAGAATGGACTGGATGCAGGTGCATTTGGGGATCTTCTGGCACAGCTGTCCGCACAGATCGACGAGCTGAAGGAGGTTGTGGCGGAGATATTGCAGACCGGTGAGGCGTCTCCCGAGCAGCTCGAAGAGCAGTTTGACCGATTTTTAGAAGAGGCTTTCGGAGTTGGAAACTCCGGCGAGGAGACTGTGGAAGTGCCCGCGACATCTGAGGAACAGGCGCTTTTAGCGCAGATGCAGAATACTGCAGATGCGGAGGGCGAGCAGCAGGTCGTAAGCGGGGAAAACCCGGAGGAACAGGCGGCGGTATCTCTGAACGGTGAAGTGCAGGAGGATGCGCAGGCCGGTGATGACGCGGACGGTATGCTTTCCGATGCCAATGGTGGAAAACAGGAAAAAATGTTTACATCCCAGACGGATGATCAGGCTGGAAACGCGACGGATCATGCCCCGGTTTTTAGGGAGGCACAGGTACCTTTGAACGTGCAGACTGCACCTCAGGCGCAAGTACCCCAGGCTGCGTTCAGCTATCTGGAGGTAGAGCAGCTCATGAATCAGATGGAGGGCCTTGCGCGGGCGTTTGCATCCGCAGAGGGAACAACGCTTGAGATGCAGCTGAATCCCGAGAGTCTTGGAAGACTGTTTTTGACTGTGACCGAGAAACAGGGAGCGGTGACCGCACAGATCGCAGCGTCCAACGAGCAGGTGAAGGAAGCGCTGCAGACGCAGATGGTAGAGCTTCGTGCCACCTTGCAGGCACAGGGCTTAAAGGTGGAGGCCGTGGAGGTGACGGTTGCGACCCATGAGTTTGAGCAGAATCTGGACGGAAATACATCCGCGAACGGGCAGCTTCAGCAGGAGCAGGCTGAGCGTCAGGCATCAGGCGGAGCCTCCGGACGGAGAAATCTGGACCGGAACAGCCTTGACGAGCTTTCCGGACTGATGAGCGAGGAGGAGGCGTTAGTCGCACAAATGATGCGTGACAACGGTGGAACCGTTGATTATATCGCATAAAAAGTAATACTTAAAAGAAAATTTCAGAAAGAAAGGAGAATTGCCTATGTTATGGCAAAAAGTGGAAAACGGCCAGTTGGTTGACACTTCGGCGGAAGGTACATCGGCGTCAAAGAAAAGAGAGCCGGGCAAGCTTGACAAGGAGGATTTTTTAAAGCTGCTTGTTGCACAGATGAAGTATCAGGATCCCTTAGAGCCTCAGTCCAATACTGAGTATGTGGCGCAGCTTGCGACCTTTACCCAGGTGGAGGCGACCGAGAACATGGCGCATACGGCTGAGAGCCTGCAGGCAAACGCGCTTGTTGGAAAAACCGTTATTATTCGCCCGACGAATCCGGTAACCGGAGAGACTACCTATGTGACCGGAACCGTTGATTTTGTCCAGAAGGAGGGCAGCAACATTTACCTTTCCGTGGGCGGTGCGCTTTACAACCTTGACGATCTCTACACAGTGGCGGATACCGAGTATATGGAGGCGACCTTCCTGGCAGATGATTTCGAAAAGACGGTTGCGCAGCTTCCCAATGCGGACAATGTATCCTTAAAGGATGAGCAGACGTTCAAGATGATCCGCGAGCAGTTTGACAAGCTGACGGATTACCAGAAGGAGTTTATCCAGAACAACTGCAAGGAGGCGTGGGATAAGTTTGTCGCAGCGGAGACGGCGCTGAATGTGTTGATTGCTATCAGAGATGAGATCGCGGGCGGAGACAAGGATGACGCTACATCCGGCGAGGGTGACAAAGGCGACGGCGAGGGTGACAAGGGCGACGGCGACGGAGCAGACAAGGGCGACAATGGGGAGGCGATAAAGCCTACTGAATAACAGCCTTTACAGACAGGAGTGAGATTATGAATCAAATGGATTCGATTCGTAACGGTTTTCATTCGATCGAACAGGTGGCGGACACCTTTTTAAAAAAGAATGTCAGAGAGTCAGGGGAGAGCACGGAAGTTTCCTTTGACGAAGTGCTGCGGGCAAAGCAGGATGCGATGAACCCCCTGCGGTTTTCCAAGCACGCCGCAAGCCGGTTAAACGATCGGAACATCAGTCTTTCCGCAGACCAGAGCAAACGGCTCGCGGACGGCGTATCTAAAGCCGGTGAAAAGGGAATTAACGAATCACTGGTGCTTGTGGATTCGCTCGCATTTATCGTGAACGTGCCGAACAAGACGGTCGTGACCGCGATGGATCAGGCGGACACGGGCGACAACATTTTTACCAATATTGACGGCGCAGTCATCGTTTAATCGCCGGACCTTTTCAGGAAGCGAACGTCTCTGACTGACAGAGGAGACGAAACGAAGCGCCAAAAAATCAAAAAACGGAGGTCATTTCATTATGATGAGATCACTTTACTCTGGTGTGTCAGGTCTTAAGACACATCAGACAAAAATGGACGTTATCGGTAACAATATTTCAAACGTAAACACCGTAGCGTTCAAAGCTTCCAGTGTAACATTCAGTTCTATCATGTACCAGACACTTTCCAGCGCATCCGGGGCAAATACGGAGGCGGGCACGGGCGGTGTCAATGCAAAGCAGATTGGTCTCGGTGTTACGACCGGTTCTACTGCGGTCAATATTACAGGGCCGGGTGCGTCGGAGACGACCGGACTGCCCTTTGACTTAAAGATCACCGACAAGAGCACCAGCAGCTTTTTCATCGTAAACAACGGTGCGGAGAATGTATTTACAAAGGCCGGTTCCTTCTATGTGGACGGTGCCGGAAACCTCTGTATGAAATCCACGGGCTACACCGTGATGGGCTGGGGGCTTGACCCGGCGACAGGGACCATCCGCAAGGATACGGTAGGTCCGCTCAAAATCATGTCCGCGGAAAACCAGACGTCGGAGCCGGAGGCGACGACCCAGGCGCGCTGTACAGGCGTTGTCGACAACAACAATACACAGGTAACCTCCCCCACCGGAACGGTTATGAACCTGACCATTTACGATAATCTGGGCTATCCGTACACCGCACGGTTTTCCATTCAGGCACAGGATGTGAAGGGCGGCAAGTACGCGGTTAATCTGACGGATATCATTGACGAAAAGGGAAATTCGATTTTGACGTCGAATGTGTCGCTCAATGCGCTCTTTGGCCCTACGGCGGGAGACGGACAGGGAACCTGTACCGATGTTACGGAGAACTATAAATTTGCGGCCGGGAAGAGCAAGACGAATATTCAGATCGCGGTTCAAAATGCGGCGGCGATTAATGCAGGAGCGAACGGTACGCCGAAGTATACGTATTATTTCGATGCGGCGGACATCAATGCGCAGCTCGGCCTTACAGGGGAGCTTGCCCTGCCGGATGGCTATCGTCTCAGCTATACGTCCGAGAAGATGGTCTATAGCGACGTCATGGATGAACTGAAAAAAGGCGGGAAAGTAAATGTACTGGACGCCACTGGCAAGGTGGTAGGCCAGGGTTCTGCTACGACGAACATACCAGCTGTGAATGGATATTCTGATAAGGGCGTTAAGTGGACGTTTCAAAGCGGAACCGTAGATGCGAGCGGTAATTTCCAGGCAGATACAAATAATAAATTTACTTTCGGCGACAACGGACTGACAAAGATATTGACGCTGGATGATTACACGTCAAACGGGACGGTTGTCACGGCGGATGACGGTACCACCGGCTATAAATTTAAGGTTGGGGATATCCGGAGTCTTCTGGATCTGGACCAAACGGAATTTCCCGATGATGATGCGGAGATTTACTACTGGCCGACTCTGGTGAACGGACAGACCGTTCAATTGACGACTGCATCCGGCACTCCCTTGAGCTTTACAAGTAATTCTGATACAGCCAAGGTATTTAGTGAGGATAATCCGCCGGTAGTTAAATCGATTCCCAGAAAATACGCCGGTCCCGAAGAGATACTCAAGGATTACTCCTATACGACGATCACAGGCGGCGATCTGGCGAGCGCGACGAAGGAAACCGGTCAGATCTTTACCGAGGAGCTTCCGAGTGATATGGAGCTTCGGTATAATCTTTTCACCGGCAGCTATACGATCAATACGCCTTTAAAGGATGGTTTTACGCTGCAGTTCGACACGGTAGAGGGTACGCTGAAAAGCATTGGCGGCGGAGATAACATGACGCAGACGTTAAACCTTTCCGCGTTGACCGCAGCAGGTTTCAATGCCTTCCAGGATGTGAAGATCGACTTCTCCACGCTGCTGAATTGTAACAACGGCGGCACAAACACAGCGTCCATGAAGGGCGGCGATGCGGGCGGGGCCGGCAAGGGCAAGAAGCTCGGCTCGCTGACCGGACTCTCGGTAGACCAGTCGGGAAAGATTTTCGCCTCCTACAGCAACGGCAATACGGAGCTGCTGGGGCAGATCGCCGTGGCTCAGTTTGCCAACGCATCCGGCCTGGAGGCTACCGGCGATAACTGCTACCGTGCGACCTTAAACTCCGGCGAATTTGACGGCATCGGCGTAGAGATCGATGCGGACGGCAGTTCCATCACATCCGGAGAGCTTGAGATGTCAAACGTAGACCTCTCCGGAGAGTTTACGTCCATGATTACGACACAGCGTGGTTTCCAGGCAAATTCGCGTATCATTACGGTATCGGATACACTGCTTGAGGAGTTAATTAATCTGAAGCGATAGTGATTAAGTGACAGTTTTCGACCCGCGCCATTTGAAGAGGTGTCTGCGGCGCTTTTCCGCTGCAAATGCGGCTGACTTGCTCATAATCGGACGCTCTTTTCATCGGCTGGGATGTTGCTCATTCATGTCGGTATGATTCGCCGTCTTACAGTCGGCGGCAGAGCTGTTGTTACTGTTCACTCTGTGACCAGTAACGAGCTGTTACTGAAAAATTAATAAATCTTGGGGAATGGGTTTACATCCATCCCCAAGATGTGGTATAATCGGTACGATTAAGTGGTTTTCCGACTTAGTCATTACCGATTTTTTCCTTGTTGATATCAAATAAAAAAGTGGACAAATTATGACAAATAAAGTACACTGGATATTAGGGATATTTAACTTTGGCTTTCTGCATTTCTAAGCAGGAATGGACTACGGAAAACAAACAAAAAGAAGATTAGGGGTAGGTGAGAGGATTTTGGATTTAGCGTCTTTGGTTGGTCTGATTTTAGGTTTTGTAATGGTTATCTTCGGTATTGTTACGGGTGACGGTGGTTTCACCCTGCTGCCGAACTTTGTCGACCCGCCATCAATTCTTATTACAATCGGAGGATCACTCGCGGGTGTTATCGCATGTCATAAGCTCTCGTTTCTGGGAAGTGGTTTCAAGGGAATCGCACTGTGTATGAAAGAGCCGGGTTATAATCCGTCGGAGATGATCACAAGTATTATTAATCTCTCCAACGTGGCGAGAAAAGAAGGTCTGCTTGCGCTGGAGGAGGCCGGAGCGGATATTGAGGATACTTTCCTGAAAAGGGGAATAATGCTCATTGTAGATGGAACGGACCCTGAACTTGTGCGCGGCATTTTGGAGACGGATTTATCCTGTACGGAGGAGCGCCACAAGAGTGTGGCGGCATTTTGGGAGAAGTGGGCGGAGTTAGGCCCTGCATGGGGAATGATCGGTACGCTGATCGGACTCGTTAACATGCTGAAAAATCTGGAGGATGCGGCTACGATCGGACCGAACATGGCGGTTGCCTTGCTGACAACGCTCTACGGTTCCCTGATTGCGAACTGGTTGTGTAATCCGACGTCGACAAAGCTGAAGCTTAACAGCGCAAACGAGATGACAATCAAGCAGATTATCGTGGAAGGCCTGCTCTCCATTCAGGCCGGAGAGAATCCACATATTATAGAAGAAAAGCTGAAAATCTTTATCACGCCCAAAGAGCGCGAGGGCCTTAGCGCTGAGGCGGCTGGAGGTGAAGAGTAGTGGCGAGAAAGAAAAAACAGGAAGATGCGCCCGCTGGTTCTCCTGCGTGGATGGCGACATTCTCGGATTTGATGAATTTGCTGCTCTGCTTTTTCGTGCTCCTGTTCTCGATGTCTACGGTAGATGCGGAGAAGTTTCAGGTGGTAATTGCGTCGCTGCAGTCCAGATTTAGTGTGCTTCAGGGCGGAGCTTCGTCTATTGGTGACGGTGAGATGGTTGGTGCCGGCATCAATCAGCTGCAGTATTATGATACCTTTTATAATCCGGATGCCAACACATCCGGAAGCGGTGAATTTGAAAATGACGGCGAGAGCAGCCGGGAGGACAACAGTGTGATTGAGCGCGGCGACCCGGAGGAGCCAAGCGGTGATCAGCCCGGTCAGGTGGATAACGAGAACGAAGCAGACGTAAATAAGGGAAATCAGCAGCTTACGGAAGAAGAGCTGCAGGAGCAATACGAGGAAAAGAGTCTTGCCGAATCCGAAGAGATGGCTGAGGATGTGGAGGAGATGTCGAAAAAGCACGGGATTCAGGATCAGGTTGAGGTGCAGTTTAATGCGCAGTATGTGATGATTACACTGAGCGGCGCGGTACTTTTCGACTCCGGGCAGGAGACGATCCGGGACGATGCGCTGCCTCTGGTGGAAAAGGTTGGAAAGATCTTAAACCACTATAAGAAAAATATTATCGAGGTAGAAGGGCATACAGACAACGTGCCCATCAGTAACGGCCGTTTTGAAAATAACAACGTGCTCTCGATGTACCGTGCGCTTTCCGTTGCGGATTATCTGAGGGAGAAAACAAGCCTCGCAGATTCGCGTATCAAATCGTCCGGCCGCGGCGATTACATACCGATTGCGGACAATACGACGCCGGAGGGGCGTGCATTGAACCGAAGGGTTGTAATCAAGATTTATAATTCCTACAATTCCAGAGACTAGTGGTTTTTAAAGGGAGTTAAATATTTTATGTTAAAGAAAGGAATCGAAAACCATGAAGAAAAATTTGATGTCAGTGCTGATTCTGGCACTGCTTGTAGTAAATCTGGTGTTGACAGCGATTACGATGATCAGCCTTGCTCCTGCTGCAAAGCAGACGAATGAGCTGATTTCAGAAATTTGCACTGCGCTTGATCTGGAGCTTGCCAGCGGCAGGAATGCAAACTCCCTGAATATACCCATCAATCAGCTCAAAAACTATGCGCTGTCCGATCCTTTGACGGTCAACCTGACAGACAGCGAGGACGGGTCGGAGCATTATGCGGTTGTCTCCTTTGGTATTTCCATGGATATGGAACATGAGGATTACAAGAAGATCGGTGAGGAGGGAATCCTTACGGGCGAATATGACACAAATATCAATCAGATCGTCAATCATATCGTGACAAAATATACGTATGAACAGTTCAAAAACCATCCGGAGGATGCGGAAAAGGAGATTTTAGCAGAACTTCAGGGCTTTTTTGACACAAACATGATTGTTGATATGGGCTTCTCAAGCCATACCTGCGAATAGTGAAAATATCGGATGCAAATTTAAGTGTGGAAATATATTTAAAGACAAAATTAGAGACAAAAGGTGGTGGGGATGAATGAGTGATGCTTTATCACAGGGCGAAATAGACTTGCTCTTGCGACAAATCAGCAGCGGCGAGATTGACGTGGAAGAGGTCAGGGACAGTGCCGATAAACAGGTCAAGAACTATGACTTTGCCCGTCCGTCCAAATTTTCCAAGGAGCATCTTCGCACACTGGAGATCATCTTCGAGCATTACGGCAGACTTTTATCGACAAACCTGCCTGTTTATCTGAGAAAAAATATTCAGGTGGAGGTCATGAACTCCGAGGCGGTTACTTATCTGGAGTTTTCAAACGCCCTCTCCAATCCGGTTTTACTCGGGGTGGTTGATTTTGCGCCCCTGCGGGGAGATATTTTGATGGATCTTGCCGCTCCGCTTGGCTATGCCATTGTAGACCGTATGTTGGGCGGTATGGGAGTTCCGATGGAGAAGGCCCGGGATTTTTCGGAGATCGAGCTTTTGGTTATTGAGCGGATCATGAATATATGTGTGGATCTGCTGCGCGAGCCCTGGTCGAATGTTACGGATCTGCACCCGAGACTGCAGCGAATAGAAACAAATTCACAGTTTGCGCAGATTATTTCACCGGGTGAGATGATTGCAGTTGTCACGATCAATATGAAGATCGGTGATGCGGAGGGGCTGATGAATGTCTGCCTGCCTTTTATTACGCTGGAATCTGTTATGGATAAGCTGAACACGAAGTTCTGGTATTCCAATATGCAGGTGAGAAATGAGGAAACCTATCAGGATGTGATAGAAGACCTGATCGATCATGCTCCTATATCAGTCAGGGCTGTGCTCGGCAATAGCATGATTTCGGTTGCTGATTTTGCCGGATTAACCCCGGGGGATATTATAAGGGTGAACACGAAGGTGGATCAGGAATTGGACGTATATGTTGGAAGTATAAAAAAGTTTACCGCGCTGCCGGGCTCTTCCGGGAATAATTATGCGGTGCGTGTGACATCAGTAATCAGAGAGGAAGAGTAAGCAGATGATGGATAGCGGAGTATTATCACAGGAAGAAATCAATGCGCTTTTGGACAATCCGGATGCATTGGACAGTGAGATTTTGACAGAAAAAGATAAGGATTCCATCGGCGAGGTTGCCAATATCAGTATGGGAACCGCGGCGACAACGTTGTTCTCCCTTGTAAACCTCAAGGTTGAGATTTCAACTCCGGTTGTAACTGCATCGACTTGGGATGACATCGTGTCGGAATATGAGCGCCCATGTGTCTTTATCAGAATGAGCTATACGGTTGGGCTGGACGGCAGCAATATCCTGATTTTGAAAGAACATGACGTGAAGGTTATCACAGATCTGATGATGGGTGGTGATGGCACAAATACGGACGGCGAGCTTGGCGAGCTGCACTTAAGCGCGATCAGTGAAGCGATGAACCAAATGATGGGAAGCTCTGCGACCTCGCTTTCCTCCATGTTGAGTAAGACGATAGATATTTCGCCTCCGATGGCAGATCTGGTTGATCTTAACGAGAGTGTAGATGAAGGTGAGATTGATAAGTTTCTGACCGGTAAATTTGTCCGTATTTCTTTTAAAATGAAGATTGGTGATTTGGTGGACAGCCAGATTATGCAGTTATATCCGTTTTCATTCGCACGAGAAATGTGTGATTCCTATGCGAAGACGATGGAAGTAGATACGGAGGAGGTATCAGCCAGCGATGATGTGCAGTCCGAGGGGGCGGAGTCGTCCGGTCAGGATGCATCTCAGCAGCAGGCTATGCCGGAGATGGATATGGAGGGTATGATGAATCAGCAGATGATGAATCCACAAATGATGAATCCGCAGATGATGAATCCGCAGATGATGAATCAAATGATGTTCCAGCAACAGCCGGTCAATGTACAGCCGGCGCAGTTTTCACCTTTTGCCGGTCAGTTTGCGGCGCAGTTTGCAAAGGAAAATATAGATCTGATCATGGATGTGCCTTTGGAGGTGACGGTGGAGCTTGGCAGAGTGTCGAAGTCTATTTCGGAAATTCTGGATTTTGCTCCCGGTACGATTATTGAGCTGGATCGCATTGCCGGTGAACCCATTGATGTGTTGGTGAACGGCAAATTTGTTGCAAAGGGTGAGGTAGTTGTCATCGAAGAGAGCTTCGGTGTACGTATTACCGAGATTGTAAAATAGTCATTTATTGGGAAAGTTAAGAAGGGAACATGATTTTATTAGCTTCCGGGAATTATTTGAGCAGTATGCTTGAACTGATTTCAGTGCTGTTGATCTTTGTCTTTGTGCTGGCACTCACATACTTCGTGACTCGATGGATTGCAGGTTATCAGCGGACGAAGACGGCGCAGGGGAATCTCTCTGTCATCGAGGTGATCAGGGTCGCAAATAATCAGTATATACAGATTTTGCGTGCCGGAACGGACCGGTATCTTGTGGTTGGTGTCGGCAGGGAGCGGATTACGCTGCTTGCGACGCTCTCCGAGGAGGAGCTTCGGGAGCTGCCGGAGGCCGGCAGTTTTGCCGCAAAGTCGGGGGAAAGTTTTTCGGATCTGCTGGAGGCGGTGAAAAAAAAGCTTCCGAAAAGGTAGTGTTCCGAGAACAGGCTTGAGGTTTTGTAAATGCGGAATAAGGGAAAGAAAATTTATTGTTGTTTTTCATTTATATTTGCAGTGGCAGTGCTTGTGCTGACGCTGACCCTTGCGGGGCGGGGAGAAATCGTCTACGCGTCGGCAACCGGCCAGGAGAACGATACAACCGGCCTTACGGGGGACGGGCAGAGTAACGGCAGCATGGTAGGCCTGCAGGATGAGGGCACGGGATTTTCTTTTATTATCAACAATGAGAACGGGTCCATGTCCGCCAACGTCCGGATTGTCCTTATGATGACGATCTTGTCGCTGGCCCCTTCGATTCTGATTATGATGACGTCGTTTACGCGGATCGTTGTTGTACTGCACTTTGTCCGCGCGGCGCTGGGCACACAGACAACGCCTCCGAATCAGGTGCTTGTCGGGCTGGCGCTGTTTTTGACGTTATTTATTATGTCTCCGACCTTTTCGCGCATCAACGAGGAGGCGTTAAAGCCGCTGGATGCGGGAGAAATTACCCAGGAGCAGGCCGTTGAAGCCGCGATTACGCCGATGCGTGAGTTTATGTATGAGCATGCGAAGCGCAATGATGTGGATCTGCTCTGTGATCTCGCCGGTGTGACCTATGAGGAGAATGAAGATATTCCCACAAGCGTGCTGATCCCCAGCTTTATTTTAAGTGAGCTGAGAGCTTCGTTTATCATGGGATTTTTCATCTATATACCGTTTATTGTGATCGATATGGTCGTGGCATCTATCCTCATGTCCATGGGTATGATGATGCTTCCGCCTACAACGATTTCCATGCCCTTTAAGATCCTGCTCTTTGTGCTGGCAGACGGCTGGAATCTTGTGATCGGTAATGTTGTGAAAGATTTCTTCTAGGAGTCGGGCATTATGAATGGAGGGTGATAGGATATGCTTTCAGAAGGTGTGATTTTGGATGTGTCGCGGAATGCGTTTATGACAATTATTGTCACTGCGGCGCCGCCGCTTCTGGTGTCGCTGATTATTGGTCTGATCATCAGTATTTTTCAGACGGTTACATCCATTCAGGAGCAGACGCTGACCTTTGTGCCGAAAATCCTGGCGGTTTTTCTGACGCTGATGCTTCTGGGTGACTGGATGCTGAATCAGATGACGGATTTTATGATCGAACTGTGGAATAACCTGAACCTGTATATCCAATGATAGATTATACTTTTTCGCTGATCACATTTGAATATTATATTCTGGTACTGGTGCGCATCGCCAGCTTTGTTGCGGTGGCGCCTTTTTTTGGACTAAATACCGTACCGACCCGTGTGAAGGCGGGGTTTGCCGCCACGCTGGCGATTGTGATCGCGCAGGTATCGCCGGCGGAGGTTTCTTACGGGGGGATGGTTGCGTACAGCGTGATCGTAGTGCGGGAGGCCATTACCGGTTTGATGATTGGCCTGATGGCGAATATCAGCACTTATATTATCGGCTTTGCCGGACGTATGATCGACATGGAGGTCGGCCTGGCAATGGCGCAGGAATATAATCCGATGACCCGCACACAGGAGAGTATCACGGGTAATCTTTATTATTATACGATCATGCTGCTGCTTTTGATCACGGATATGTATCACTATATCGTGCGGGCGATTGCAGATACGTTTACGCTCGTTCCGGTGAATACGCAGGTTTTTGACTGGGAATATCTGGCAGGAAATATGGTAACGTTTATCTCGGACATGATTTTTATCGGCTTCCGCATTATGCTTCCGGTGTTTGTGTGTACCATGATACTCAACTGTGTGCTCGGTATTATGGCAAAGGTTGCGCCGCAGATGAACATGTTTGCGGTGGGTATTCAGGTTAAAATATTTTTTGGCTATGCAATATTGGTAGTGACGGTCATTTTACTGCCGAGGGCGGCGTCGATGATCTCGGAGGAGATTAAGCTGCTGCTGCGGCTCGTCATAAGGGGGTTGTATGCGAATGGCTGACCGGCATGATTTATTTATATATGATCTGCAGTTTTTTGCGAAAGACGGGCCGGGCGGTGAAAAAACCGAGCCTGCAACCTCTAAAAAGCTGAATGATGCCAGAAGTGAAGGACAGGTGTGTAAGAGCAAGGAGCTGGAGATGGCGCTTTCCATGGTTGCACTGTTTCTGATGCTGCGCGTGGTTCTTGGCTTTATTGGCAGTAATTTTTTACAGGTATTTTATGATGTCTATGACAAAATCCCGGAGACGGTGACGATGCGGGATTTCAATTCGAAAGCCGTCATGGGTTATCTGCAGTATGCGACACTCGCCATGTTAAAAATTGCGGCCCCCTTTTTTCTGGTCGGCTTTGCGGTGGCGTTTATCGTCAACCTGATTCAGGTAAAGTGGAAGGTGAGCACAAAGCCGCTGCGACCGAAGTTCAGTAAATTTAATCCGGTCAACGGTTTTAAGCGTATCTTTTCAAAGGATTCGCTTTTTGAGCTGTTAAAATCGATCGTAAAGCTTGCAGTGATCGTTACGATTGCGTATACTACTTTAAGATCACACCTCGAGGACATTTTTTTGTTTTTGAATGTTCCTCTGTATCAGGCGATTGCCGAAATGGGAACGCTGATTCTCGATGTGGGGTTGCGCATTTCCGTTGTTTATTGTATTATCGGTGCAGTGGATTATCTTTATCAGAAGCATAAATTCAGTGAGGACATGAAGATGACCAAGCAGGAGGTCAAGGACGAGATGAAGAACTCGGAGGGAGATCCGCAGGTCAAGGGCCAGCAGCGTGCGCGGATGCGTGAGGCGTCCCAGAGGCGTATGATGCAGGCGGTGCCGCAGGCCGATGTTGTCATCACAAACCCGACCCACTATGCGGTTGCGCTCAAATACGATGCCGGAACGGGCACGGCGCCGGTCCTGGTGGCAAAGGGCGCGGATTTTGTGGCGCAGAAGATTAAGGATATCGCAAAGGAAAACCGCATTGAGATTGTGGAGAACAAACCGCTGGCCCGTATGATTTACATGAATGTGGAGGTCGGACGGGAGATTCCGCCGGAGCTTTATCAGGCGGTGGCGGAGATTCTTGCCGCGGTATACCGTGCACAGGGACGTGCGTAGTTTGTGTTATTATTTTTAGATTTTTCAGAAAGGAGGAAGTGTTATGGCGAAGCGTGGAGCAGACGTTGGCGTCGCCTTGTATCTGTTGGCGGCGATCGTATTCTTTATCGTGCCGATTCCTTCTTTTTTGCTCGATATACTGCTTATTTTTAATATTTCCATCGCACTGGTCATCCTGTTCAACTGTCTGTTTGTGCAGGAAGTGCTGGATATGTCGTTTTTCCCGACACTTTTGCTGTTTACGACGATCTTTCGTATTTCCTTAAACGTGTCATCGACGCGTCTGATCTTAAATACCGGCGATCCCGGAAACGTTGTCCGCACGTTTGGAGATTTCGTGGGCGGCGGCGATATGGTTATCGGTACGATCATTTTTATTATTTTGATCATTGTTCAGTTCGTAGTTATTAATAAAGGTTCTGAGCGTGTATCTGAGGTAACGGCTCGTTTTACACTGGACGCGATGCCCGGTAAGCAGATGGCAATCGACGCGGATTTAAATACGGGGGCAATCGATGATGCGGAAGCAAAAAAACGCCGCGAAAAGATTCAGATGGAGAGCAGCTTCTTCGGCGCCATGGACGGTGCTACGAAGTATGTAAAGGGAGATGCGGCGGCAGGTCTGATCATCACGTTTGTCAATGTAATCGGCGGGACGATCATGGGTATGTGGAGAGGCGGCCTGAATTTTCAGGGTGCGCTTCTGGAGTACGGCGTTCTCACGATCGGTGACGGATTGAGTTCTCAGATTCCGTCCCTTGCGATTTCGATGGCAACCGGTATCCTCGTGACGAAGGCATCTAAGGAGGCGGATTTCGGCCAGGTGCTCATCAGCCAGTTGTTTGGTATTCCGAAGGTGCTTGTCATGGTAGGAGGCACCCTCTGTTTCCTTGGAATCGTGACACCGCTGAAATGGTATCTGTGCATCGGACTTGGTGCATTGTTCATCGTGACGGGCATAAATATGGGCAAGAGCATGAGTGTGGAGCAGATCGAGGATGAAGTAGGTGCCGTGGAGACGGAAGCGGAGGAGATACGAAAGCCCGAAAACGTGGTGGCGCTTTTGTCGGTGGACCCCATCGAGCTGGAGTTTGGCTATGGTATCATTCCGCTGGCCGATGTGAACCAGGGCGGCGACCTTCTGGATCGTGTTGTCATGATCCGGCGTCAGATTGCGCTTGAGCTGGGTACGGTTGTGCCGATTATTCGTCTGCGGGATAATATTCAGCTCAACCCGAATCAGTATATTATTAAGATTAAAGGCATACAGATCACAGAGGGAGAAATTCTCTTCGATCACTACATGGCGATGAACCCCGGTTTTGTGGAGGAGGAGATCACGGGTATTCCCACCTTTGAGCCGTCGTTCCATCTGCCGGCCATCTGGATTACCGAGAGCCAGCGTGAGCGCGCGGAGAGTCTGGGCTATACGGTGGTTGATCCTCCGTCGATCATCGCAACGCATCTGACCGAGGTGATCCGCTCGCATATTGCGGAGCTGCTCACGAGACAGGACGTACAAAACCTCATCGACAATGTCAAGGAGTCCAATCCGGTTCTGGTGGAGGAGCTTGTGCCGAAGCTTCTTGGCATCGGGGAGATTCAGAAGGTTTTGCAGAATCTTCTGGCAGAGGGCATTTCTATCCGCGACCTGCTCTCAATTTTTGAGACGCTGGCGGACTATGGCACGACCTCCCGGGACACGGATGTACTTACGGAGTATGTGCGCCAGAGCTTAAAACGGGCAATCTCAAACAAATATTTTCCGGCGAATGAGTCCACAAGTGTGGTGACTCTGGATCCGAAAATTGAGCAGGAGATCATGTCCGCGGTGAAGCAGACGGAGCAGGGCGCATATCTGACGCTCGATCCGGAGCGCACACGGGCGATCATCGAGGCGACGGAGACCGAGGTTTCCAAGCTGGAAAATCTCGGAAAGAGTGCGATTATTGTCACTTCACCGATTGTGCGCATGTATTATAAAAAATTAACGGAAGAGTACTTGAAGGATTTGATCGTTGTGTCTTATAATGAAATTGAATCGAATGTTGAATTGCAATCTGTTGGGATGGTGACGGCGTAATGACGATAAATAAATTTCAGGGGAAGACGGAAGAGGAAGCACTGGAAAAAGCAAAAAGCGAGATGGGCCAGGGTGTCGTTATCATGAATGTGAAGGTGGTGAAGCCAAAAGGGCTTTTTGGCTTTATGAAGACGCCCTACTATGAAGTGACCGCTGCCATGGAGGAACGGGAGGAGCCGGAAGAGGCAAAGCCCGCATATGAGCACGGAACCATTAATCTGGCTGCGGACGAGCAGATCAGTCTTCCAAGACCCGGTGCCACAGAGCGTGAGACGTTATCAAAAACGCCATCGCCGGAGCCGTTTTCGGAAGCAGCAAAGGCGGTGGGAGATATATTAAACGCACATACCGTGTCGGAAAATGATCTTGTTCCCATGCGGGGCGGCGAGGGTGCCGAGAAGAAGAGTACCATGTCCGACACGGACCTGATTGAGGAGCGGCTGGAGAGTCTTCAGCAGTTTCTGGAGAAAAAGCTTACAAATGACATTGCGCCTCCGGCTGCGAAAAAAGAGATGGAACAGATCATACCGAATGATGACGATAACGAGGACAGTGTACGCATCTTTCGGATGCTGTATCAGACGCTGCTGGATAATGAGGTGGATGAGATTTATGTCAATCAGCTCTTGGACGATGTGATGAAAGTCGCGCGTAAGGGTTCGAGCATGGATTTTATTCTCTCACATGTCTATCAGAAAATGATATTGAAATTTGGCAATCCTAAAGTTGTCCATAAGAATGAGACGGAGCAGCGGATCGTGTTTTTTGTCGGGCCCACCGGGGTGGGGAAAACGACAACGATCGCGAAGATTGCATCGAAATTTAAGGTTGAGTACGGAAAAAGGGTTGCGTTTTTAACCGCAGACACATACCGGATTTCCGCAACGGAGCAGCTGAAAACCTATGCAAACATTCTGGACGCGCCCCTGACCGTGGTATACGCGCCGGAGGAGCTGGCGCAGGCTGTGGATAAACTCTCGGATTACGATCTGATCTTTGTGGATACCGCAGGCTTTTCCCACAAGAACGAGGCGCAGCGGGAGGATACGAAAAATCTCATTTCTGTGTTCGGCGAGGAGCACCAGAAGATCGTTTACCTGGTTTTGTCGGCAACGACCAAATACCGTGATCTAAAAGAAATTTGTGATATGTACAAGAGTATTTCGGATTATTCCCTGATCTTTACAAAGCTGGATGAGACGAGTGCTTACGGAAACTTACTAAACATAAAGCTTTATTCCGGTGCGGATATTTCTTATATGACAAACGGCCAAAACGTCCCGGACGATATCGAAGTATTCCAGTCACAGGAGATAGTCAAGAAACTTTTAGGAGGAGACTGATATGGATCAGGCAACCGTGCTTCGCAATGTGATCAAAATGCAGAATGCCGGCCAGCCATCTCAGGCACGCGTAATTACGATTACAAGTGGAAAAGGCGGCGTGGGTAAGTCGAATACTGCCGTGAATCTGGCAGTACAGCTTTCGAAGTGCGGCAAAAAAGTACTGATCTTTGATGCGGATATCGGGCTGGCCAACGTGGAAGTCATGTTCGGCACCAGCCCCAAATATACTTTGAGCGATGTGATCTATCAGGGCAAGAAGGTTCAGGATGTCATTACGGAGGGTCCGATGAATATCGGATTTATTTCCGGAGGGTCCGGTCTGGTGGAGATGAATAACCTTTCGAAGGAGCAGATCCGTTCCATTGTCGATAAGCTTTACGAGCTGGACACTCTGGCCGATTTTATTCTGGTGGATACGGGGGCGGGGATCTCCGACAACGTTATGGAGTTTGTCATTGCAAGCCCTGAGGTGCTGCTGATCATTACACCGGAACCCAGCTCTCTCACGGATTCCTACTCTTTGATCAAGACACTGCAGCGCAATCCGGGGTTTAATTATCAGAGTACAATGATTAATGTCGTTGCGAATCAGGTCAATTCGGCTGCCGACGGGCAGGCGGTGTTTGATAAGCTGAATTCCGTGGTGTCCAAATTCTTGAACTGGAACATCAATTATCTTGGCCTGATTCCCAAAGATCCGATACTTGAGAAGGCGGTGCGTCAGCAGCATGTGGTTTCCGTGATTGATCCTCAGGCGATGTCCTCCCAGGCGTTTGAGAAAATTGCGGAGAGCCTGTTGGCCGGGGAAAATCTCTATTACGAGATGCGGGGAGGATTTTCACGGTTGATCTATCATTTTCTAAACAGGAGATAGTCCGAAAAGCCTGTAAAAACATAATTTAGAAGAGGAGATATGTATTTTTATGATGAAAAACATATTGAAAGCTGGTGACAGGATTCAGATTTCTTCCTTGAAAAAGAATCTGGCCGGAGAACAGGGGCCGGTTCTTATGAGCAGGATTGCGGATATTGAAGATAGCGGTGAATTGATTGTGGAGATGCCGATGCATCAGGGAAAGATTATTTTACTCTCTCTTGGTGCGCGCTATGAGTTTGTTTTTTACACGAAAAGGGGGCCTTACCGGGGGACCTGTCAGGTAGTCGACCGCTACAAGGAAGAAAACAATTTTCTGGTGAAGGTAGAGCTGAAAAACGGGCTGCACAAATTCCAGCGCAGGGAGTATTTTCGGCTGGAGTGCTCGCTTGAAATGATTACCTATGATCTGACGTCAGACGAAGCGAAGAATCTGTCCCAGGAACAGCTGGATAAACTGATCCGCGAACCGGATGTGATTATGACGATGGCGAAAGCAGTCATTGTAGATATCAGCGGCGGGGGCCTGCGTTTTATCAGTGAAAAAAAATTTGAGGACGGCGACTATGCGGCGGTGCAGCTGAAACTGGCCAACGAGAATATTGATCTGGATATTTTGGTGCCGATTTCGATCATAGCATGCAGGCAGGCGGCACCGTATATAGAGCGCTATGAGGCGCGGGGCGAGTTTATGCACCTGGATACGGAGCTTCGGGAGATGATTATAAAATATATTTTTGACGAGGAACGCAAAATCCGTAGGAAAGATATGGGTATCTAGCGATGAAAAAAAATATTTTAGTTGTAGATGATTCTGCACTCATGAGACGTGTCATCTGTGATATAATTAACTCAGACGATAAATTCCAGGCAACTGACATATGTCGGGACGGTATGGAGGCATACGAAAAGCTCAAGGTAAAACGCTACGATGCGGTAGTCCTTGATGTCAACATGCCGCGGATGGATGGTTTGCAGCTTTTGGAGCGTTTGCAGCGGGAACACATACATGTGACCGTCGTGATGGCGAGTACGCTCACCACGGACGGTGCGAGTGTGACGCTGCGGGCGTTGGAGTTAGGGGCAGTAGATTTCGTCACAAAACCGGAAAATATCATAGAGGCGAAGGGAGCCGATTTCAAGCGGCGCTTACTGGATATGCTGGCGGCCGTGCTTGATACTAAAGATCAGCAAAGCCAGTGGATGCAGAAAAAGACAGCGCATACATCGATTACGAGTATACCGAAAGCGCCCGCCGCGCCGCGCAGGCGGGTGACGGCGGCACGGGCAGGCGGAAAGAAGATCGTTGCCCTGGCATGCTCCACCGGAGGTCCTAAGGCGCTTCACTCGGTGATTCCCGCTCTTGACGGGAGGATGAATGCGCCGGTTGTGCTCGTTCAGCATATGCCAAAGGGTTTTACGAAGTCTCTGGCAGAGCGGCTGAACGGAATCAGCAAGGTGGAGGTTAAGGAGGCCGAGGAGGGCGATGTGCTCACGAAGGGCGTTGTTTACATAGCGCCCGGCGGCAGGCATCTGGAGGTCGTCTGCGGTGCGGACGGCGTGCACCGGGTGCATTTGAGTGATGCTCCGGCCATCGGGGGCTTAAGGCCCTGTGCCAATATCATGTATGAATCGTTGAAGAAGAGTCGTTATGATGAGATTGTCTGCGTCGTGCTGACGGGTATGGGCGCGGACGGTACGGACGGAATCCGTCGGCTGGATGGCAGTAAGCCGATTCATGTCATTGCGCAGGATGCACAGACATGTGTGGTCTATGGCATGCCGCGGGCTATCGCCGAGGCGGGTCTGGTGGACGAGGTCGTTCCCTTGACAAAAGTTGCAGACACGATCATAAAGAATGTGGGGGTAAAGTAAAATGGATGTAAGTCAATATCTTGAGATTTTTATCGACGAGACCAACGAGCATATCCAGAGCCTGAGCGACAATATTATGGCGCTGGAGAGCGAGCCGGATAACAAGGATGTGGTAAACGAGATTTTCCGTGCGGCGCACTCCTTAAAAGGTATGGCCGGAACCATGGGCTTTAAGCGCATGCAGCGCATGACCCATGATATGGAAAACGTATTTCAGGAGGTCAGAAACGATACGATTGAGGTCAACAGCGAGATGATTGACCTGCTCTTTGAGTGTCTGGACGCGATAGAGGGTTATCTTGAGATCATCAAGGAGACTTCCGATGAGGGAACGAATGACAATGAGGCGATTATCCAGCAGCTCAACAGCTTTCTGGATGGTACGGCAAACGCTCCTGCATCGGCTCCGGCAGCCGAGGCACCTGCCGGGGAGAGTCAGGCAGGCTCCGAGACGCCCGTCAGTAAAAAATTTCTGGAAGAAACTTTGGATGAGGATGAAAAGCGTAAGCTGAAGGCGGCCGCCGAGAGCGGGAAAAATGTTTATGGCATGACCGCATACGTACAGAAGGATTGTCTTTTAAAGGCAGCCCGTGCTTTTCTCGTATTCAAGGCTGTGGAAGAGTTTGCGGAGATTTTAGTATATAAGCCGAGCCAGCAGAACATTGAGGATGAGAAATTTGAGAATGATTTCAGCATATTCTTCAGTTCGGAGGAGGCTTTAGATAAGATTGTGGATGCGGCAAAGGGCGTATCGGAGATCGAAGATGTCGTTGCAGAAAGAATCCCCGTTGAGGAGATAGATCATGCGCCTGCTGCGGAGCCTGAGACGGCCCCGTCCCTGCCCGCACCAGCGGCCGGTACACAGGCGGCTGCGTCCAAGCAGCCTGCGTCGAATGCGGCTGCACCAAAAAAACAGGCCGGGAAGCCGGTCACCAGCCGTACTGTCCGTGTGGATATTGAGAAGCTGGATGAGCTGATGAATCAGGTCAGCGAGTTGATTATTGCAAAGAATTCGCTGGTTTCCCTCAGTGTCAACAGCGGCTCCGGTACACAGAATCAGGCTTATCAGGAACAGATCGAATATCTGGAGCGCATCACAACCAGTCTGCATGAGTCGGTGATGAAGGTCCGGATGGTTCCGATTGAGAGTGTTGTCAATAAATTCCCTCGTATGATCCGTGACTTGTCCAGAAATCTGAACAAGAAGATGGAACTGTTCATGACCGGTGAGGAGACAGAGCTTGACCGTACCGTAGTTGACCAGATCGGCGATCCCCTGCAGCATTTGCTCCGAAACTCTGCGGACCACGGCCTTGAGAGCGCCGAGATTCGTCAGGAGCGCGGAAAGCCGGAGGTTGGAACGATACTCTTAAAGGCGTTCCAGGAAGGAAACAACGTTATCATCGAGGTCAGCGATGATGGTAACGGTATCGACACCGAGTCGGTAAAGAGAAAGGCAATTGAGCGAGGACTTGTCACACCGGAGCAGGCGGAGAATTTTTCACAGAAGGAAATCATTGATTTTCTGTTTATGCCCAGCTTTTCCATGGCAAAGAAGATCACGGATATTTCCGGCCGCGGCGTGGGGCTGGACGTTGTAAAATCCAACATTGAGGCGCTTGGCGGAGATGTGACCGTCAAGAGTGTGTATGGAGAAGGCTCAACCTTTACGGTTCGCTTACCTTTGACGCTTGCGATTATTCAGGCGCTGATGGTTATTATTGGAGATGAGAAATACGCGATCTCCTTAAGTTCCATTGTGAGCATCGAGGAGATTCCGATGGGGGATATCAAGTATGTGGAGGCGAAGGAAGTAATCAATATGCGCGGTACAGTCATTCCGATTGTCCGCCTGAACCAGCTCCTTGACATTGAGCCTCCGGAGGATGAACAGGAGAGCCTGACTATCGTTATCGTCTCTAAGGGAGAAAAGCAGCTGGGTCTTGTGGTAGACGATCTGATGGGACAGCAGGAGATCGTTATCAAGTCATTGGGCAGCTTTATTGATAATTCAACCAAGATTATCAGTGGTGCTACCATCCTCGGCGATGGTGAGATCGCTCTGATTCTCGATGTGAATACACTGATGTAAGGGGGAGCGCGAAAAATGGCAGCATATATTGGAACAACCGAAGTGGTAGAGGAAAAAAAGCAATTTATTGCTGTAAAGCTCGGAAGTGAGATTTACGGCATTGATATCGGCTACGTGGATAATATTGTCCGTATGCAGAAGATCACCCGTGTGCCCAAGTCGCAGAGCTATTTTAAGGGCATCATCAATATCCGGGGCGAGATTGTGCCGGTGATGAGCATCCGCCTGAAAATGAGTTTTGGTGAGGACGTTTTTACGAATGCCACACGTATCATTATTTTAAAGATTGAGGATCAGGGTAAGATCGGCGTGATTGTCGACGAGGTCAAGGAAGTTGTAAACCTTGATGTCGATAAGATTGACAAGCCAAACCATGATTCCATGGACAACCGGCATTCTTTCATCAACGGAATCGGGAAAAACGGCGAGGAGCTGATCTCACTTTTCGACATTGGTGCAATGACTGGTGAAAACTAACAAAAATAGCAATAGATTGCCTGAACGGGGCAATCTATTGTTGCTTCGCAATGAGGTAAAAAAATGGGGAAATTTTCATTTGACAATATAAACGGCATGTATTTTGATATACTTAAGGAGATTGGAAATATCGGAGCGGGAAACGCGACGACCGCAGTGGCAACGATGCTGAATCTGACGCTGGAGATGAAGGTTCCAAAGGTAGAACTGATAGCAGTGGAGGATCTTGGCAGTGCAATTGGTCCCGAGGAACAGACGATCGTCGGAATTTTCCTAGAGGTGAAGCAGGATATCAGCGGCAGCATTATGTTTTTGATGGAGCTGGAGCCGGCGCATTATCTCGTAGACCGCCTGATGGGTGTTATGGGCGGAGTCGGAGGCAGCAAGGGAGCAGATTTTTCTGATATGGAGCTTTCAGCGTTAAAAGAGATTGGAAATATTATCGCTGGTGCTTACCTGTCGGCGCTTTCTTCCATGACAAACCTGGTGATTCTGCCCTCCATTCCTTATATCTCCGTGGATATGGCTGCGGCGATCCTGAGCGTGCCAGCAATCCAGTTTGGCCAGTATGGGGACAACGCCCTAATGATTCAGACAAAATTTGGTGCGGACAGAATGATCGACGGATATTTTATTTTGTTACCGGACGAGGATTCTTATGACAAGATTTTGGGATCACTTGGAATAACACTCTAATAAGGAAGTTAGGAAGATACGATGGGAGCTGTAATTAAGGTAGGTATGGCGGATCTGAAAACAGGTAAGGCCCCGGATATTCTTACAACACTTGGGCTTGGCTCCTGTATAGGGATCGCGCTATGGGATTCACAAACAAAAATTGGTGGTTTGGTGCATATCATGTTGCCGGACAGCAGCAAGATCAGAAATAATTCCAATATTGCCAAATTTGCGGACACAGGTATCGCAGAGCTGGTTCATCAGATGGAAAAGCTCGGTGTGCCGAGGCGACGTATGGTCGCAAAGATTGCAGGAGGCGCCCGCATGTTTGAGGTTTCAGGGAAAACATCAGTGGGAAATATCGGACAGAATAATGCGATTGCATCGAAGGCCAAGTTAAAAGAGCTTGGAATTCGTCTTGCGGCGGAGGATACCGGGCTAAATTATGGCAGGACTGTGGAATTAGACTGTAATAACGGGGATTATATAATTAAGGCTGTCGGCAAGCCGATAAAAAAGATTTAGCGAGACTATGCATAGGAGGCTTTTATGAAGACAAGGTCTATTCCTGCGATTATCATGCTTACTGCGGGATTTGTGACGTGTGTCGTCGGGATTCAGCAGCATTTTAGTTCTTGGATGTTTATAAAAACACTGCTTTTGGTGTTAATCGGATTTTATCTGTTTGGCTGTATTGTGAAGCTTGTTTTGGATAAGGGTTTTCGAATCATGCAGGATCCTTTGTCCGAGTATGCGAGTATGGAAATGGATCAGGGACTGATTGATGAATTCCCGCTGGACGAGGAAGACTATCAGGATATATAAGGTGCTGGTAAATGAAAGAGGTATCAAAGGACCGGCTCTGGGAGGACTATCGAAGACATCAGACTCCGGAGCTGCGGGAACAGATTATAATAGAATATGCTCCGCTTGTAAAGCTTGTGGCGGGCCGTCTCAATATGTATCTGGGTTATAATGTAGAGTATGAGGATTTGGTGAGCTACGGCATTTTCGGTCTGATTGATGCCATTGACAAGTTTGACATGTCCAAGGACGTGAAGTTTGAGACGTATGCCTCCTTGCGCATCCGCGGTTCAATTTTGGATCAGATTCGTAAGATGGACTGGATTCCGCGCACCGTGCGCCAGAAGCAGAAAAAGATTGACGAGGCTATCAAAGCCATCGAGACGCGTACGGGAAAGACGGCGGGCGATGATGAGATCGCGGCGGAGCTGGGACTGAGCGAGGATGAGCTTCTCACCTGGCAGTCACAGCTCAAGGTTACAAATGTTGTGTCGCTGAACGAGTATGTGGAGCAGGGAACGGAACCGGTTATGGAGACACGGGGAAATTCCCATTTTGCACAGCCAGAGGAGCTGGTGGAGCAAAATGAGTTAAAGGAAATGCTCGAGAAGGCGATGGAACAGCTCACGGAAAAGGAATCCAGGGTTATTTTGCTCTATTATTACGAGGAGATGACTTTAAAAGAGATCAGCCGTGTTCTGTCTGTCTCTGAGTCGCGTGTGTCGCAGCTGCATACAAAAGCGTTATCCAAAATGCAGAAGATAATGGGCAGTTATATGGGCATATTAAATAAAGTATAACTGTTCGGATGAAACGTATCGTAATTGTTTTATATAATCGAGGTGATTTTATGTCAGTTCGTCCGGTAGATTTTAACGGAATGATGCAGAACCAGCAGAATGTTTCCAATGTGAAACATTCGGAGGACCAAAAGCCGATGCTCCAGCAGCACCAGGCGCTTGTGACAGTGACAAAGCAGGAACAGGCTTTGGCAAAGCAGGTGATCCATAAGGACAATCTTGACCGTGAGGAGTATCGGTTTGATGCCCGTGAGGAAGGAAAAAATAAGTATCAGGGAGACCAAAAGAAGCGGAAAGCAAAGGAGAAGGAGAAAAAGGGGGATGGTCAGGTCCGCGTGAAAGGCGAAGCCAGAGGGTTTGACATAACAGTATGAGGCTAAGGAACTGTTCAAAAATAACTTTTAAGATTGCTTGTCTTTTTCTCCGATAGCACCACTCAAAAATCAGTTACATAGCCCGCTATGCTCCTGATTTTTGAGCTGTACTCCGAAGAAAAATCCTGCGCACTATTTAAATGTTATTTCTTAACAGTTCCTAAGTGAATCTTGACAGGTAAGCAGGTGGACAATAATGACAGCAGTAGAGGTTGTATTGATATTGATTGGAGTCGTATTTTTACTTGGCAGTTTTTTTGTCACGGAAAGACTGACTCCTACAGAGATTTCCCATGTGGCGGAGCTGAGTGAAGACCAGTTGCGCATCGTCATGGAGCGTGAGATGGGAGTTGCCAGCGCAAAGATCTCGGATATGGTTGACAACACGGTGGATTTATCGGTAGACAAGGTTCAGCGATCCATGGAAAAGGTTTCCAACGAAAAGATCATGGCGATCAGCGAGTACTCGGATTCCGTGATGGAAAAGCTGAAAAAAATAAACAACGAGGTGACGTTTCTCTACAGTATGCTCGGAGACAAGCATAACGAGCTGAATGAGTGCATGAATCAGCTTAACGGGCTGCTTCTGGAATGTCAGGCGCTCAGGGAGGATGCACTGCAAAAGCAGGCGGAGGCAAAGCTGGCGCAGCGCCAGTATCAGACGATGCAAAATGCGCGTCCTTCCTTACAGGAGACACGGTTTAGACCGGAGGAGCCGACTGCAGTGACGAGTTCCAAGCAGCAGGATGCGCAGCAGGAGCAGCAGGATCTGGAGGCCGCATTTGACAAGGCGATTCAGGTAGAGAGTGCCTCAGAGGCAACGATAAGACAGGCTGCCCGGAAAATGGAGGAAGTGGGGCAGGAGCGGAGCAAAGACAGCATCAGGGACGAGGTACTGGAGCGTTTTTCCGCAGGCGAGGATCTGCGGAACATCGCCAGGTCCATGGGTCTTGGTTTTGGTGAGGTTAAACTGATTGTAGAGTTGTATAAAGGGGAAGTGAGTCTGTGAAATTAAAGTATTATCTGCGCGGTATTGGTATTGGACTGATTATTACAACCGTTGTGATGGCACTCACGTTTATGCTGCACAAAGACGATTTGATCTCGGATGATGAGATCCGTGAGCGGGCGAGAGCCCTTGGCATGGTGATGCAGGAGGAGACCGGAGGACGTGATACACTGGTGAACAACGATGATGCGTCACCGGAGGCAATGAATACGCCCCAAGGCGAGAGGAATGACAGCGGTTCCGGCCAAGAGGATTCGGATACACAAGCGGTGTCTGCGCAGCAGCGTGACGAGGAGAGGCCGGATACGAAGGACGGGAAAAAGGACAAGGATAAAAAGGAACAGGAAAAAAAGGATGAGAAAGACTCTGACGAAAAGGGCCAGACGGTGGATGTGAGCGAGGAGGTGGAGCTGTCAATTGTAGGCGGCGAATACTCGGATATTGTATCTCAGAAGCTTTATAAGGCAGGTCTGATCGATGACGCGGAGAATTTCAACAAATATCTTGCGAAGGGTGGGTACGATAACCTGATCCAGCCGGGCACTTATATGATTCCAATGGGGGCAGACTACCAGACGATTGTGTCTATCATTACGGAAAAAGACAGGGACTAAAGATAATCAAAAAAATAAAAAAAATTTAAAAAACTACTTGCATTTTGTCGATGCTTATGGTAGTATAATAAACGGTTCGTTGGTCAAGCGGTTAAGACGCCGCCCTCTCACGGCGGAAACACGGGTTCGATTCCCGTACGGACTGTGCAGGGACTCCCTTGATGGGAGTCCTTTTTTTGTGTATCGAAAGGAGGATGTTTATATTTGGTAAAGGCCGTTGTTTGGAGCGCAGCAGGCCGAATATGTTTGTTCACTGTTTTTGAAATCTTCAAATGATCGTGTTACGGTTCACTCCGTGATCAGTAACGGGCAGTTTGGACATGAAACGTCTCCGTTCCACTCCGGTTCGTCCGAAACAAGTGCCACTGGCGCTTAGGACCGCTTCGCGAAGACCAAACTGCTGTCTGAATCGTGACTTTGTTTCATATGGAACGAGATATTGACAATTATATACTAATATGGTAGTATGATATAAACTACTGTAGTCTTATCAAGGAGGAAGGAAAAATGCGAAGCATTTTTTAAATGCCTTCCGACGATTTTGGCAGGCAACGCGTGTTGTTACCGATTGAAAGGAGGAACAAAAATATGAGATGGTTTAAAAAAGGAATGCTTGCGCTTGGCGTTTTTTGCGGGGTGATACTCTTAAATCCGCAGACGGCGCAGGCAAAGACACTGAAGGAGTCCAAATCTTACAAGATCGATCTGGATGGGAACGGTACAAAAGAGACAGTCAAATGTGTTGGAAAGGAGATGGGTGAGTACAACGGCTATGCGGTGAGTATATACGTCAACGGAAAAAAAGCTGTATCCGTGTCGGATGATAATGCGCTTTCGGCGGAGATCTCGTTGCTGGATATCAATAAGAGTGATTCCAGCCAGGAGCTTTATATCCACTTCCAGAGCGAGAGTAATGGTTTTGAGAAGGGCTGCGGTTACCGTTATAAAGGCGGTGCACTGAAAAAGCTGTTTACATTTTCCGGTAAGGATGCGGGTACTGGCCGCCTCTCCGTTATGGAAAAGCAGCCCGGTGACGGGAAGATCTACTTTAGTTCGGAATTTTACGATTCCTGGCTGCAGCAGGGTTATGTGAAGACTGCTTACAAGATCTCATCGGGAAAGCTCAAGGCAGAAAAGAAATCTGTGCTGAATACGACGAGTTCGTGGAGAAAGCAAAAATACAGGGCGACAATGCCTTTGAAGGCTTACGACAGCATCGGTGCGAAATCTGAGAAGTTTACAGTGAAAAAGGGCGATATTTTTTATGTCTGTAAGCTGAAATTTAAGACGCCCGGTCAGCTGTTTACAGGTATCACCTATCTGTACGTTAAGACGGCAGAGGGAAAAGAAGGCTGGATGAAAAACCCGCAGAAAAGCTTTTGCGAAGGTTACCTTGAAGGAAACGGTGGCTGGAGCGACTATGCTTATGTGTGGGGTTGAACGGTTGCTGATCCGTTGCAATAGTTAAAATAATTCAGGCAATAATTTGTAAAAAAGTCTTGACGCAACACACCGCATATGTTACATTGAATAAGTTGAAAACAGCAAGCAGAGTATCCACTCTCACCTCAGCACAATCGCGTGACTCGGGTTTACAGGTATTCAATGACAGTTTTGTGTGTTATGAATTTGGTTTTTTACACAGTTGGACTGTAGTTGGGATGTATAAAGTAAGTGGATGCAATGCGCATCCACTTTTTTTGCGCAGGGGCTTACGGGTATTAAAAGAGGGTTGCTGTAGTTGGAGCTGTAGTATGAGTCATAGTATCAGATTAAAAATGGAGGTGTAGTGTCATTAGTGAATTGATGATTAACGGACAGATCAGAGATAAAGAGGTTCGTGTGATTGGAGAAAACGGAGATCAGTTAGGAGTGATGCCAATCAGAGAGGCAATGCGACTGGCCGATGAGGCAGAATTGGATTTAGTAAAAATTGCACCTACGGCGAAGCCTCCCGTATGTAAGATTGTGGATTACGGGAAGTACCGCTATGAGCTTGCGCGTAAGGAAAAGGACGCACGCAAGAAGCAGAAGACAGTGGAGCTGAAGGAAGTACGTCTTTCTCCGAACATCGATTCCAATGATCTCAATACAAAGATCAGCGCTGCCAGAAAATTTATCGGCAAGGGCAATAAGGTGAAAATCACCCTGCGCTTCAGAGGCAGAGAGATGGCACACATGCAGCAGAGCCGTCATATTTTAGACGACATTGCACAGCAGATGGCAGATATTGCAGTTGTAGAGAAAGCGCCGAAGCAGGAGGGAAGAAGCCTTGCAATGGTGCTTGGAGAGAAAAAATAAGAAGAACATTTAAAGGAGGACTTATTATGCCTAAGATCAAAACAAAAAGAGCCGCTGCAAAGCGCTTTTCAAAAACCGGAAGCGGAAAGTTAAAGAGAAACAAAGCTTATAAGAGCCATATCTTAACCAAGAAATCGACAAAGCGTAAGAGAAATCTCAGAAAGTCTGCAATTACCGATGCGACCAATGTAAAGACAATGAAGAAAATCTTACCTTATCTGTAGGAGGCAGGCAAAATGCGAAGCATTTTTTTGAATGCCTACCGACGACATGCCCGAGAGCAGAGCGAACGGGCGAAACCTTAAAAGTGCATAGAAGGAGGAAATAAGAAATGGCAAGAATTAAAGGCGGCTTAAACGCTAAAAAGAAACATAACCGTGTTTTAAAACTGGCAAAGGGATACAGGGGCGCGCGTTCCAAGCAGTACCGTATTGCAAAGCAGTCCGTGATGAGAGCGCTTGCAAGCTCCTATGCGGGACGTAAACAGAGAAAACGGCAGTTCCGTCAGCTTTGGATCGCCCGCATCAACGCAGCGGCGCGCATGAACGGCTTATCGTACAGCAAATTTATGTACGGATTAAAGCTGGCAGGCGTGGACATGAACCGCAAGATGCTGGCAGATCTTGCAGTCAATGACGCAGAAGGCTTTGCCGCACTGACTGAGATTGCAAAGACAAAGCTTGCATAAAATTCACATGATTTTTGTGTATCTGTTCTTTGAGGGTCAAATATGTGACAGGCAGAAGATGTATTCCACACTGAAAAATGCAGTGGGAATACATCTTTTTTTGTACGTTTGATTTCTGCAAGCAATGGAGAAAATAGCCATGTTTACATGGATATTTGACGAATGCCGCGAGGGTCAAATACCTGGCTGTTCAGCAGCGCTGCAGGCTTGACGGAGCTGTACCATACCTTATATATATTTTGCTTAGTGCGACAGCCACATTTGATGTCGTCTGTATAGAGTCACGGCTCATCCTTTTTTCCTACGAAATGTGCTCGATAGTTTTTGGGGGAAACACCCTTTTCCTTATGAAATGCTTTTGAAAAATACAGGTTATTTTCAAAGCCCACCGAATTTGCGATGGCGGTTACCGACAGATCCGATTTTTCCAGCAGATTACAGGCCTGCCGGATGCGGAAATCCGTCAGGTATTCCTTCGGTGATTTTTCCATTACCTTTTCAAAGGAGCGAAACAGATGGCTGCGGCTTAAACCGACGTAATCTGCAATATCAGCAACGGTAATCGGGTAGGAATAATTGGAGGAGATATATGCGATGGCTTTCTGTACATAGCCGCAGTAGGAGGTCTGGCGTATTTTTTTTGTTGCGCCGCGCATGAACAGTGCAAGTGCCGTGTACAGTCTCCCCGCCATCTCCACCGCCCGGTCGAATTCGTTTCCGCGCGCCTCGTAAATGCATAAAAGCTGATGACGGATTTTTTCGCCGTAGGGTGTAGCGGTGATACAAGGGCACTCTTTGGTGAAATCAGTGGCGTTTAAAATCGCCAGAGCATCACTGCCGTTGAATCCTACCCATGCGTATTCCCAGGGATCGGATTTGTCTGCGTAATAGGTGATTTCCTGATTGGGGTAGACCAGAAAGGCATCTCCCCCATGAAGCTCATAGGTTGCTCCCTTTTGCCTGTAATAGCCGCAGCCGGAAATGATATAGTGAATCAGAAAGTGATCCCGGATTCCCGGACCCCACTGATAGAGTGCATCACATTTCTGGTATCCGACATTGTAGACGGACAGGGAAAGCAGTTCTTTTTTCTCAACTTTATAGGAATTTTTATAATTCATGACAGGCACCTCACAGTCTGCCCCAATGGCATTTGGCGTTGCCGGGAAAATGTTTGGTTTATCGCTCTAAATCCATTATACGCGTCTTTGCAACATTTTTCCATGTTCCATAAACATTTTTTTCTGGTAATTTCAAAAAAAAGGAGTACACTGTTTCATATAAGAATCAAATGTTTATTGAGAAGGAAGGCAAAATGCGAAGCATTTTTAGATGTCTTTCGATGATACATTAAAAAAGGAGGGATCTACTATGGCAATTTTAGTGACAGGCGGAGCGGGCTATATCGGAAGTCATACATGTGTGGAGCTTTTGAACGCGGGATACGAGGTAGTTGTGCTGGACAACCTTTCAAACTCCAGCGAAAAATCCATGGAACGCGTGGAAAAGCTGACCGGAAAAAAGCCGACTTTTTATAAGGGTGATATTCTGGATCGCGTGTTTCTTCAAAAGCTCTTCGAGCAGGAAAGTATTGACGGCTGTATTCATTTTGCAGGCTTAAAGGCAGTGGGCGAGTCGGTGTCAAAGCCCTGGGAATATTATGAGAACAATATCGCCGGCACGTTGACACTGGTGGACGTCATGCGTCAGAATGGGTGTAAAAACATTATCTTTTCATCTTCCGCCACTGTTTATGGTGATCCGGCTCAGATACCGATTACCGAGGAATGTCCGAAGGGACAGTGCACAAACCCCTATGGATGGACAAAATCGATGCTGGAGCAGATTTTATCCGACATGCAGAAGGCAGATCCCGAGTGGAATGTGATTTTGCTGCGCTATTTTAATCCCATCGGTGCGCATCAGAGCGGGACAATGGGAGAGAACCCCAACGGGATTCCAAACAACCTCATGCCCTACATCACACAGGTTGCTGTCGGCAAGCTAAAGCAGCTGGGAGTGTTCGGTGACGATTATGACACACCGGACGGAACCGGCGTGCGGGATTACATTCATGTGGTAGATCTTGCGATGGGCCATGTAAGGGCGCTGAAAAAGATCGAGGAGAAAGCTGGACTTTGCATCTATAATCTGGGAACCGGACACGGATATAGCGTGCTGGATATAGTGAAAAATTTTGAGGCTGCAAATGATGTTAAAATTCCTTATGTGATCAAGGAGCGTCGTCCCGGAGACATTGCCACCTGCTATTGTGATCCGTCGAAGGCAAAACGGGAGCTTGGCTGGGAAGCGCAGTACGGTATTAAGGAGATGTGCGCGGATTCCTGGAGATGGCAGAAGAATAATCCGAACGGATATGACGACTGAAGAGTATGCGGTTGAGAAGTTTTTTTCGAAAAATTATAAATTATTAAAAAAAGGCTTGCATTTTCACGAATCATGTGGTAGTATAATAAACGGTTCGTTGGTCAAGAGGTTAAGACGCCGCCCTCTCACGGCGGAAACACGGGTTCGATTCCCGTACGGACTGTGCAGAGACTTCCTTAGTTGGAAGTCTCTTTTTTATGTCTGTCCGGTGGGCACACGTTCTAACGGGTGAAAGTTCTCAATCCGTCCTTCAGTGGGAAGGATACAGCCGAAGCCAAGGTGTCCATCGTGAGGTGGTATCTGGAGAAAGGATTAGGCAAAACTCTGGTTTACTATATTTGAGGCTAAATACAAGGATGAGATTGCGAGAGGCGCGAAGACTGTTTTTGCCTGGGTCAGAAAGCAGTGAATGAAAAGAGTAATGAGATTACAGCAATTCCGGAACTATATTTCGAGAAGATGCAAACGCAACACCGGATGAAATGTCAGCGCAGAATCTGAATATAATTCGGAAATGGAGCTTAAGCATATTAAAGCTGATGGAACTTACAAAAAAGAAATTAT